>NZ_JAPWCB010000012.1:0-57589 GCF_041433745.1 Gemella sp. 27098_8_149
TACGTTGTTGTATTTATCAGAAACTTCATACACTCCACGGAAGACATATTTCTTACCATCTTTAGTGATTGTATCAACTTTCTTCTCAACTGCATTGTAGTTTACATCATTTTCTGTTACTTCATCACGAGTTGATAGTACAACATCACCTGATTTAGTAGCATATGTTTTCGTTGTTTTTACAACTGCATCTGTTACTGGATTTTCAGCATCTTTGATTTCATTGCCATCAGCATCTACATATTTAACAACTACTGAACCTTTCGTGTCAGTTACTGTTGGTGTTGTTTCTTCTTGTTTATCTAGAGTATAGCTGTAGATAACGTGTTTCTCACCTTCTGTTACGTCCCCTGTTGCTGGAGCTGAGTCAGATGTTGGTCCTACATATTTGTAAACTAATCCTGTAGCTTCATCTTTTAGAGTTAGGTATTGTTTATCTGTAGTGTTATATGTTTCTTTAACTGTGCGTTTTTCTTTACGTTCAGATACTTTCACACCTTTTGAGTAAGTTACATAAGTATCTTCATACTCTAGAGGAACATTGTTTTTCACTACTTCTGTTTCTTTTAATGTTTTTAAGCTTCCATCTTCGTTAATCACAACGTGTTTTACATCAACAGAACCTGTTTTTGTAACTTCTGATTTAGACGGAGTTTTTTCTTCTTCACTTACTAGACGGTATTCGTAAACAACTTCTGTTGTTCCTTCTACTACTTTACCACTAGCTGCTGGAGAACCTTGTTTTAGACCTACATACTCATAAGTAAATCCAGTATCCGCATCTACTAAAGTTGGATATTGTTTTAGAGTTGTGTCGTAGTTTTGTTCTACAGTTGCTTTTTCTTCTCGTTCATCAACTTTTGTTTCACCTGAATAACGGCTTACGATAGTTTTAGTTTCTAATGTAACATTATTTTTATTAGGCTCTGATTTTAATTGTTTTCCGTCAGTAGTTACGTACTTGATAACTACGCTACCTTGTTTAGTAGCTGTTGCAGTTCCTGCTTCTTCTCTTGTAATCTTCAAGTTATAGTAGTGAGTTACAACTGGTTTTGCTTCGCTCATTACTTTGTAAGCGCGGATTGGTGTAATTACCTCACGTTTGTTATAAATTGTTTCATTATGAGAGCTTTCAGCTGTAGCTGAGAAACCATTGGCATCATCAGATAAACGTAAAAATCCATCTGAATCAGGTTGCACCTCATTCGAATTTTCATTATCACGATCAAAACTAACACCTTTATAGAACTTATGAATAGGCATAGTTTCTACTGTTGTTAAAGTTACCGAACCGTCATCGTTAACTTTAACTGAACCTTTTTTAACTAAATCAGATGTTGCTTCCTTGGTTACAGTATCTCGACCTTCAAGATAATTAGATAAAATTGCTTCTTTTGTTGTCACATGTGTACGTTTTGTTGTTGTAATTGTTTCCAGTTCTAAACTACCACTATCTACAATCTTATAATTTTTCTCAACTTTTACAGTAGTTTCAATATCACCTGAAATAGATTTTGTTTCTTTAATATTCGAAAATGTTAAATTTTCAAAATTACTAGAAATATTAGGTAAGCTTGGATTAAGTAAATCGTTAGCTTCTTGACTAGCAAGAAAACGATTACCTTCATCTGAACCATCTGAAACAAAGTTGTATTTACCTTGAATATCACTTGAAGTAGAGTTCTTTACGTATGCAACTTTCAAACCTTTGCTCTCTAAAGTAGAAACTACCGAATCCAAATAAGCATCCACTTTAGACTTAGCAGCCCTTATTTTCTCTTTATCTGAATCACTAGTTGCCTGATTTTCTGCAAATTTTAAAATTTCATATAAAACGTAATACGATTCATGATTTTTTAAAGCGTCCTTTATACTAGGATTAGTAGTTATAGGTAAAACATTATAGTCAGGTAAATCAAAGAAAGGTTTCAATTCTTCCTTTAAAATATCTTTATCAGGGAGTTCATTTGAAAAATTAACAAGTTTATCACCTGTGACAGTTCGCTCCACATCATCAGACGTACCAAAAATACCGTCTTTACCTGCTTCTAAAATATTAGCTGTTTGATCTGCACTCATTTGCTGTAATGTATAAGTAGGATTATCAAATCTTACAGAACTATCAGTATCGACAGCATCTGGAAGCACTTCATAAGTTTCTGAACTATAACGTTTTTTAGTTTTCACAAGACTAGAATTTGCCACTGCGTAAGTATCTTTATCAAGAACAAGAACTGAATCACCTTCTCGAAGAGTTACATTTTCTTTCGTGAATTCCTTAGCATCTGCTTGACCTGCTTTCCACTTAGTAACTGCATCCTCATCACTAGTTACCCCATCATTCGCTACAACGTACTTACCGTATTTACCATCAGCCGTTTCTTCTACTAGGTAGACTTTTCCTTTAGTTTTTGTATAGTCAATTTCACCTAAACTATTGTGCATTCCTTCTGGAGAAACTGGTGCTTCAATATCATTAAAACGTGTTTTGTCATAAGCAAGTTTATCGGCATTTTCGACTTCAGAACGAACATACTCGTAAACCTTGTTGTTTGCTTCTACGGTATCTTTTTTACCAGTTGCTTCTGTAACAGCATCCCCAGTTTTAGCCACTGTTGATTTACGGTAGTCTTTACCATCTGTATCGTAAGCAATACCTTTTTTATCGTAAGGAGTTTTTACAGTACCTGTACCCACTTCTACTGTTTCTGCAGGTTTTAAGTCTGACTTATCAGAATCAAGTTTGTAATTTACAGTTGCTTCTGATTTGAAGTTTAATGTATCATTACCATCAACGTCGCCTGTATTGTTGTTGGCTTTTGTTGGTTCAGCTGTACCTTTTTCTAATACTGCGTCCACTTTTACTGTTTTTGTTGCATCTTTATCGTCCGTAAAGGTTGTGGCTGCTGTCGAAGCTACTTTCGATGTATCACTAACTACAGTAACACTATCTCCACCATTTGAACTTACATTAGCTAAGGCAGTTCCTCCACTAGCTAATAATCCCATACCTACTAATAGTGTTGCTCCTATTAGTTTCGAATCGGTACGTCCATCTTTATATTTTCTTAACGAGAATTTTTCTTTCTTATTGTTTTTAAACATGATTCTCCTTCTCCATTTCTTTGAATTTTATAAGCTATCTTTTATGATATATAACTTAAGTCCCTTAATAAAAATCATGCACTTCTTATAAATCAATCTTGAAAACAATAATTTTTATTAAATTTCCTAGTTATTTTTTTCAAAATAACTATATGAAATCTTGCTTATACATCAATAATCTATCTTAAAAATTTTATCATTTCAAGAAATATAAGTCAATTATTTCACTCTCCTTTTATCAATGTATTTAACAACATTTTTCATCTATTAAAAATTATAACCAACTATATTATCATAAACTTTTCTGAAAAATCCTATTTTATAAAATAACATATAAAGAGGAGATACTTTATATTAAACTAAATTTGCATATTTTATACATAAATTCTTGAAAACATAAAAATATCTTCCTGGACTTGCTCCAAGAAGATATTAAGTTAACATATATTTATTTACCTTTTTGATACAACAAGTATCTCTTTACTATAGTTTCAATACTTTCTTATAGCATTCCATCGCTTTACTCTTCACATATTCTCTAGCAAAAGTAGAAGACTTATATTCACCATCCTGTTGATATTTTGCTAGAATCTCTAATAATTCATTAAAAGAACTGAAGGTTTTCGTTTTTTTACAGATACTAGCATAGTACTTATGCCCTAAATCTACATTTGAAAGAAGACAAACCAAACCTTTCGATGATGCCTCTACCGCAGAGTTAGCGAAACATTCACTATATGAACATGAAATATAGCCTTCATGTTTTTCATATGGTACTTTTTCTACAAAACCTGCAAATCTAACATTATTCGGTAAATCTGCTTCTGTGTAACCTTTTGGTAAATTACCGTAAATCGTTAGGTTACTGTTAGGTGTATTCTTAAAGGCTTCTATAGCTATTTCACATCTTTTAATAAAAGTCATATTCCCAACTATACACCAATCTTTCACAGATGTATATACTTCTTCTTCAACCTGTTCAACATATACCGGCGGCAAAAATCTGACCTTATCACTCCCGAGGCATTCTTCCAGCACAGGACTAGCAACAATATTATTACACCAACCTTGAAAGACAAATTTCATAAACGGCGCTAAAATATTATAGTGCGTATAAGCAAAAAGCTGTCTATTAGTATTTTGGAAAAATTTTCTCAGTTGAAGAGGATATTTGTCTATCATATCTACAATAAATCTATCATCTGTGGTTGAATTTTCCGCTAGATACTCACTCACCAATTGCCATTGCGACATTATCGCTCCTGTTTTCTTTATGTGATAACTATGATAATTTTCCGAAACATCACCTTCTAATACTATACTATTTTTGTTAAAAAGAATAAATTTTCTTTCTTTTGATATATATCTATATAATAGTTGAGAAGTATAACATTCTACATTACCGTTATTATATCTAACTAATCCGACAAATCCTTCTTTAGTATATTCTACTGCTCTTATATCTTCTAAATTTTCTAAAAAACTTTTGTCTACAGCAGGCTTATCCCTAGCTATATCAGATTTTTCTAAAATCACGTGATAGAAGTTTTTAAAACCTAAAGTTTCAAGAGTTTCTAAAAAATTCGGCACTAAATTATGAAGATTCGTAATAACAAGTTGTTGTTCGATACCCATTTCTTCAAATATACTTTGACGTGCTAATTGGCTACTTTCAAAGCCGTATATACTACAGGGTACCCCCTCTTTTATTGTAAATACTTTTACCATTTTCTACTCCAATACATCATCTAACCTCAAACCTCGACTCTTTGCAAGCCTACTTCTAAAGATCATTCCTCTAGCTTTTTTATCAGCTACCCTATAATACGAGGTAATCGTATTAACCACCAAAGCATTATCCTTAGTAACCATCCTTGCCCAAAGATGCCAATCCTCAAACCCATCACACTGCGAATCATATTTCCCTGCTTTTTCATAAGCAGATTTTTTATAAATTACTGTAGAATGATTAAATACATTTCTATATGCCAGCTCCAACCATAGCTTTTCTCCGAATAAGTTATAATATTCTCTTCGTCTTATCCCACTATCCATCTTAGCCTTGTCGTCAATAACTTTCGATCCTATTATATCCAATTTATCATTTATTTCTAGTTCATACAATAGGTAGTCTAAATGCCACGGCATCCATTCGTCATCTGAGTCCTGCCTTGCGATATACTTCGCAGTCGCATGAGATATCCCGGTATTTAAAGCCCTAGAGATACCTCCATGTAAAATTTTATAATAGTTCACCCTAGGATCGCTTAGATATTTTTTACATATTTCTTCAGTAGCATCAAGAGAACCATCATCAACAATAATCAATCTGAAGTTTTTATACGTTTGATTTAATACTGACTCTATCGCATCTGCTACTGTCTTTTCACTATTATAAACCGGCATAACTACATCTACGGTAAGACTCGATAATGATAAGTCCGTTGATTCTATACCGTAACTACTTAGAATTTTCGCCTCATTAGTTGTTAAAAATGTTCTAAAACTATGAACGCTAACCCCTGGAATATCTTTTGTCAAAAGAAGAGAGGTAGAATAAAAACCATAAACCTCGACAAATTCATATTTAGCTAGCAATTCATAGATTTCTTCTTCGAAACATTTATCAGATTGAACAGTTTCAACACCTTCTACATCGACAAAAACGCGTGGATGTTGATAATACAGAGCATCCCCTAGACTTTCTAAAGCTTTCTTAGTAAGTTTTTTTGTAATTATAATATCTTTCTCATCTATACATGCTCCAAGAGCCTGGCCTAAGAACACCTTTACCCTTTTCCCATTAGTCGCTCTTATAAAATCTTTAGGTCCAGGATTAAACGAGATTTTTATAAGTTTCTCCACTGGAAATACAGTATTATTTTCAAATATTGTATAATGTCCTTGCGATAAATTAATTACATGTTGTAAAGTCAGACCATTTTTGGCTACTTTTCTATCAGTATATTCTGTATACATATTCGGCGAAATAACAGAAGTACTGCCATCATCAAAAGTAAAGAGATGCATAGAGTTGTAATTAAATATACTAAGTGCCACCGGATTATCCAAACTTGCCAGATAAAACTTTTCAATTTTTATATTTTCTAATTTGTTTTTAAGTTTTTCAGGCCAATGTTTATCTTCTATAAATAAAAAATCCTCACAAAACTCTGACATTTTTTCTGCGTATATTTTCTGTCTACTATCATGAGACATTTTTAAATATATACCAAAAAACTTCTCACCTGTAGCCTTAGCAATCTCTCTCGCTACTAAGACTTGAAACGGTGAAGTACAAAAAATAATATTCATACACTATACCTCTCTATTAATCACTCTATTAGGCGCAAAAAACTACGCCAAAAAGCCTGTTTCTTTTATAATTACAAATATTTTATCACGTGGAAAAATTCTAGTCAAATGTGGTAGGTGGGGAGTACCAAGAGAATAGCGTGGGGTTTGAAAGTTTATATATTAGAAACGACTGGGATTATGTAAATAACGGACACATCTCCTCTACAGTTGTAATAGTCGTTGAGATTACGTAAATAAAAATTAATATCTAATTCGTAATTAACTCCCTTTTATACTTTATAAATCCAAAAAGAAAGCACCCTCGAAAATTATCAAGGGTGCTTTCAAGCCATTTATTTTATTTACTACTTTGTCTTTATGATTTTATTTTTTATTCTTATTTTTCTTTACGACGTCTTGATGCTGCAAGCATTCCAGCAAATGTCGCAAGTCCTAATCCTGCTAGTCCAGTGTTAGTTTCTGTTGTTCCTGTGTTAGCTAATCTCTTAACTTGAGCATTTGCTTTTGGTTGAACTGGAGCATTGTTTTGACCTGATTTTTCAGGTGTTACAACTGGTTTAGGTTGAGGTTTTTGATCTTTGTCTTGTTGTGGTTTTGGATTTGCCACGTAGTTGATCGGTGTATCTTGACCTGGGTTTGTTGGGATATCTGGTACGATGTATCCTTTAGTTGGGTCTTGTGGATCTACTGGTTTAAGTGGGTTTCCATTTCCATCAACTGGAGTGTATCCTGGTACGTATGGTAATACCGGTCTATCACTTCCTGGTTTTGTTGGATCTTGTGGATCGTTTGGATATTTGATTGGGCTTGTTGGTTGTCCTGGGATGTTTGGTACCCATGATCCTAGTGGTTGATAAACATACGTTACTGTCGAACCATCTTTTCCAATCTTACCTTTAGCTTCTCCGTCTACACGTACAAGCACATATCCTGGAATCACTTTTCCACTTGTAGAGTACTCATCACCTTCATGTCCTTCTGTTGTTTCTGAAGGGATTAAATCTTTCCCATTTTCATCTACATATTTAACTACTAATTTTGCTTTATTCGCTACGTAGTTAATTACTGTATCTTGACTTGGATCTGTTGGAATGTTTGGTACTACATATCCTTTTGATGGATCTTTCGGATCAACCGGTTTAAGTGGGTTTCCATCTTTATCTTCTGGAGTGTATCCTGGTACATATGGTAACACTTCTGTTGGTTGTCCTGGTTTTGTTGGATCTTGTGGATCGTTTGGATATTTAATTGGACTTGTTGGTTGTCCTGGGATATTTGGAATCCATGATCCTAATGGTTTGTAAACGTATGTTACTGTTGAACCATCTGTTCCAATCTTACCTTTAGCTTCTCCATCTACTCTTACAAGCACATATCCTGGAATAACTTTTCCAGTTGTTGTGTACTCATCTCCTACTTTTCCTTCTGTTGTTTCTGCAGGGATTAAGTCTTTTCCTTTTTCATCTACATATTTAACTACTAATTTTGCTTTGTTCGCTACGTAGTTAATTACTGTATCTTGACTTGGATCTGTTGGGATGTTTGGTACTACATATCCTTTTGATGGATCTTTAGGATCTACTGGTTTAAGTGGATTTCCATCTTTATCTTCTGGTGTAAATCCTGGTACGTATGGTAATACTTCTGTTGGTTTACCTGGTTTTGTTGGATCTTGTGGATCATTTGGGTATTTAATCGGATTTGTTGGTTGTCCTGGGATATTTGGAATCCATGAACCGATTGGTTTATAAACGTATGTTACTGTTGAACCATCTGTTCCAATCTTACCTTTAACTTCTCCGTCTACACGAACAAGTACGTACCCATTGATTACTTTTCCAGTTGTTGTGTACTCATCTCCTACTTTTCCTTTTGTTGTTTCTGCAGGGATTAAGTCTTTTCCTTTTTCATCTACATATTTAACTACTAGGTTAGCATCATTTGCTTCGTAGTTAATTACTGTATCTTGACTTGGATCTGTTGGAATATTTGGTACTACGTATCCTTTTGTTGGATCTTGTGGATCTACTGGTTTAAGCGGTTGTCCATTTCCATCTTTTGGAGTGTATCCTGGTACGTATGGTAATGTTTCTGTTGGTTTACCTGGTTTTGTTGGATCTGTTGGATCGTTTGGATATTTAATTGGGTTTGTTGGTTGTCCTGGGATATTTGGAATCCATGATCCGATTGGTTTGTATGTTACTACTTCTGTAGTATCTTTTGAATCTGCAGTTACTTTTGTAGCTGGTACAGTTGCTTTGTCAGCTAAGTATCCTTTAACTACTGGTGATTCAACTTCAGCTAAATCTTGTTCTGGTGTCCAGTCTCCGTATGTAACTTCTCCTGTAACTAAGTTTACTTTTGCTTCACGTGTGAATTTAGCTTCTTGTGTTACTGTTTTTGGTGTTCCATCTTCATTTAACACTGGAGTTCCATCTGCGTATACGTATGTAATTGTACGCGTTACTGTTTTATTTAGATCTTTTTCTTCTAATCCAGCTGGGTATTTAGGTCCTTCTGGGTTGTTTGGATTTACTGGTGTTCCTAGTGTTTTCGGTTGATCTGGTGTTACTGTAACTTCTTTAGCTTTAAGTGTTACTTTGAACTCTTGATCTGTATCTTTATCTTTATCGAACTTACCACCTTCTGGGTATGTATTAGATACTAATTCATATCCTTTGTTTTCAAGTTCTTTAATCTTAGCTTTTACTTCAGCTTCTTTTGTTAATGGTGTATCTGAGTCACCTTCTTCTGTAATTGCGTCTACTCCTGGAATTGGGTTTCCTTTTTCATCTACGAAAGTTGTTTTCGCTTTTTGAGTATCTTTTACGTAGTTGATTGGAGTGTCTTGACTTGGATCTGTTGGAAGATCTGGTACGATATATCCTTCTTCTGGATTGTTTGGATTCACAGGTTTAAGCGGATTTCCATCTTTATCCTTCGGTGTGAATCCTGGTACATATGGTAATGTTTCTGTTGGTTTACCTGGTTTTGTTGGATCTGTTGGATCGTTTGGATATTTGATTGGACTTGTTGGTTGTCCTGGGATATTTGGCACCCATGATCCGATTGGTTTGTATTTTATCACTTCTGTAGTGTTTTCTGAGTCTGCAGTTACTTTTGTTGTTGGTACTGTTGCTTTATCAGCTAAGTATCCTTTAACTACTGGTGATTTAACTTCTGCTAAGTCTTGTGCTGGTGTCCAGTCTCCGTATGTAACTTCTCCTGTAACTAAGTTCACTTTTGCTTCACGTGTGAATTTAGCTTCTTGTGTTACTGTTTTTGGTGTTCCATCTTCATTCAATACTGGTGTTCCATCTTCATTCAATACTGGCGTTCCATCTTTTTCGTATACGTATGTGATTGTACGTGTTACTGTTTTGTTTAGATCTTTTTCTTCTAATCCAGCTGGGTATTTAGGTCCTTCTGGGTTGTTTGGATCTACTGGAGTTCCTGGTGTTTTCGGTTGATCTGGCGTTACTGTAACTACACGTTCTTTAAGTGTTACTGTAAACTCTTGATCAGTGTTAACATCTTTATCAAATACTCCGTCTGTTGGATATGTATTAGATACTACTTCATACCCTTTGTTTTGAGCTTCTTTAATTTTGTTAGCAACTTCCTCTGCTTTTGTAAGTTTTTCTCCATTTGTACCTGTTTCAGAAATAGGTTCATTTCCTTCTACTTGTTTAACATTTCCGTCTTTATCTTGGTAAACAAATGTTGTTGTTGCCTTTTGAACTGGTGTATATGTAACTACTTCATTAATATCTTCTGAAGCGCTAGTTACTTGCACTGTCGCTACTGTAGCTTTATCAACTGTGTGTTTAGCTATTTCTGGTGATTTAACTTCTGCTAAATCTTGCGCTGGTGACCAGTCTCCATATGTAACTTCTCCTGTAACTAAGTTTACTTTTGCTTCACGTGTGAATTTAGCTTCTTGTGTTACTACTTTTGGAGTTTTGTCTTCATTTAATACTGGAGTTCCATCTGCATATACGTATGTGATTGTACGTGTTACTGTTTTGTTTAGATTTTTTTCTTCTAATCCAGCTGGGTATTTTGGTCCTTCTGGATTGTTTGGATCTACTGGAGTTCCTGGTGTTTTTAGTTGATCTGGTGTTACTGTAACTTCTTTTTGTTTTAATGTTACTTTGAACTCTTGATCTGTATCTTTATCCGTATCGAACTTACCACCTTCTGGGTATGTATTAGATACTAATTCATATCCTTTGTTTTCAAGTTCTTTGATTTTAGCTTTTACTTCATCTTCTTTTGTTAATGGAGTTTCTGATCCACCTTGTTCAGTAATTTCAGCTACTCCTGGAATTGCATTTCCTTTTTCATCTACAAATGTTGTTTTCGCTTTTTGGATTGCTGTATATTTAACAACATATTCATAATCTTCATCTGTAGCTGTTGTTGCTTGTACTGGTACTTTTTCAACACTTGCGATATATCCTTCTTTTTGAGGTACTGCAAGTTCTGGAAGATCAGTACTTTGACCATCAGTTCCTTTCCAGCTAGTATAAACTGGTCTGTCATTAGAGTTAATTACCGCTTTCCCTTCTGCAGTTAACTTGATTGTACCTGTGTAACTTACAGTTTGTTTTTGTGATGGGAATACATCAGTACCCGCTAAACCTGCAACATTATCAGCGTATACAAATTTAATTGTACGGTTTACTTCTTCTACTTTTGTTTTCTTAACATAATTATATTCTGCTGGGGTAACAAATGCAGATCCATTTATGCCTTTAGCTTTTAATTCTTCTTCAGAATATAAATCTCTTGCTCTTGTCTTCGTAACACTTAGTGTTCCTCTTGCATTTTCAGCAGGGATATCTGCAAGAATGTATTCTTCCCCATTAACTTCTTTAACTAAGTCTACAGGATCATTACTTACATCATATTTATTTCCAAGTACATTAGTATAATCTTTTGCACCATCTTCACTTAAAGGAATATTCCCCGTATATCTTGTTGGTGCAAAACCTATAACTTCACCTGTCACTAAATCTTTGAATGTTCTAACAACAGCTCCTGTTGGTGGCTCACCCTTAGGTGTACCATCTCCTGTTATATTCCAACCATTTGGCACTTTAGTTATAACATCTTCTTTCTCACCGTTAACAGATTCTCCACCTGATACAGTAAGAGTTGCCGCAGTTTTATCGTTTCCTACATAACCTTGTTTAATTAATCCATTTTCATAAGTAATATTAGAATATTCACTTGTTAAAGTTTTGTCTTTTACTACTTTTTCAATACCTAAAGATTGTAAAGGCATAGATACTGTAGAACCTTCTTGAATAGTTCCTTCTGTAACTGTAAGTTCTAATTCTGTTGGCGAAATTAATCTAGGTGTTAATGTGAATCCAGTGTCACGACCATCGTTCAGAATCCAAACGTTGTTTTCATTAGCTTTAACATTAGCCCATCGACTAGCTGGACGATATGTAATACTATCTCCTTTATTAGGGTTAATAGTAGACGCTGTATTTAATCCATTTACAAAGTTAGAACTTCCTTCAAGTTCTTTAAATTCAGTAAAATTTGCATTTGGAAGTTTAATAGTAAATTTAGAACCAACTCCATAACGAATATCTGAATCAGTTTTTAATACGATTGAATCACTTCTACTTTTTAGCTCATTGTTAAGGTAGTTCAATCCATTATTTTCACTTAGTGATGCACTAGTACCTTGTTTTTGATAGTTAGCCTGTTGACCTTTTCTTGTATAAGTATGTTCAAGAACTGTACGCCCATCAATTTTAATAGTTGCTGTATACGGAGTATCTTTTGAAATTTCTGGTGCATAGTATCCACTCCCCGATAAGTTACTCGCTCCAAACGACACATTCGGATAGTCTTTTACTTTATCGTTCCACTCAATGTTGTAAGTATATGTACCAGTTTCGTTAGCTACCGCTGGTTGCTCAGCAAGACGCTGATCATAAGTCATTCCACGTTGTGTACGTTGGGCCCAATATGGTGTAGATTTGTTATTGTTGTTTCCTGTAGTTGTTTTAAAGTCGATAGATTTAACTTTACCAACTACCGTTCCATCAGCCGCTGTAATTTTCGTATTTACTGCTAAACCACTACCTAGCTCAGCTAAGTTAGTAAGTTCAATTTTTGTAATAGAACCTGCTTTAAGTGTAGATGTACTAATAACAGTGTCAAATCCCCATCCTACAGGTTTTGTGTTATCAGCATTCATATCAACATAAGCATTTGTTACAGCATTAACTGTTTCTCCGTCTTTAAGAACATCTTTTCCTGTGATTTTTGAAGCAGTATCAGCTAATACTGTTTCTACTCTTCCACGGTGTCCAGCACGTTGCATTGTTACATACACTGCTTCGATTGCTTTTTCTAATTCTTTACGTTGTTGATCTGCATCTTCTTTTGTTGAAGAATCCGAGTTGAAAATATCTAATGCTTTTGCAACTTCTTTTTCAGATGTCGCTACCGCTGCTTTGATTTCTGCTTTTGGTGCTTCTTCTTTAACTTCTTTTGTTGCGAATGTTGTTGCAGCTTGGTTTACTGCTTTTGCTTCTGAAACTGCTTTTTCTAAGTTTTCTTTAGCTACTTTTGTTTCAGATTTTTCTTCTTTTTTAGCTTCTTCTTTTTTGTCTGCTACTTTTTCTGCAGTTTTTTCAACTTTGTTTAAGTTATTAATAGCTGCTTCTAATGCTGCTACTTGTGCATCTACTTGTTCTTGTGTAACTGATGCTTGCGCTACTAAGTCTTTAGCTTTGTTTAATTCTACTGCAGCACTTACAGTTTTAACTTGTTTGTCTTCTGATAACTCTTGTCCTGCTAATGACACGAATAAGTTATCTAATTGGCTAATTTTTGCTTGAAGAGCAGTTTTATTTACTTCTTTAGCTTTTGCTTTCTCAGCTTTTGCTTCTTCTGTTTTTTCTTCTTTAGCAGCTGCTTTTTCTGTAGTTTCTTCTTTAACTTCAGCTTTTGGTGCTACTTCTTTTGTTTCTGCAGTTTTTTCAGCTACTTTTTCAGCTACTTTTTCAGCTACTGCTGGTGTTTCTACTTTAGCTGTTTCTGCTTTTTCTTCAGTTGTAGTTGCTGCTGCTTTTTCAGCTACTGCTACTGTTGTTTCTTGTTTGTTAGTATCTGCTGCTTGCGCTGCTCCACCTAGGAACATAAAAGCAGATGCGATAAGAACAGATGCTGTTCCTGCATTAAACTTTTTGATACCGTAGTGGTTAACTTTCTCATATTGTTTTTTATTATTCATTTTTGTATTGTTTTTACTAAACATTACCGTCTCCTTTTTCCTTTAAATTAAAATTGAATAAAATATAAATCATAATGACTACAAAAGATATTCTACAAAACTTAACTTAAACGTACCTAAAATTCTAACTATAATTTATATATTTTTTATAGCTAATATTTTCATTTTAAAACACAAGAAAAATACTGTTACATCAATATTCTTGGAATTGAAAAACATCCAAAACCCCTACTATACAAGTAAATTTTAAGTTTGTTTTAAGTTTAAACTTAAATTGTTTCATCTTGAAAATTATGAAAATATAATCGAAAAATATATTTTTGACTTTATTAAATAATTGACATTTATTTTATTTTTACTTTAAATATAATTTAAATTTTAAAAGAAAACGTTTTTAAAATTGTTTTTTATGTGCAATTATTTGTTTTTCTTCTATATAATTATATATTCTTTAAAAATTACTTCTCTATGGACTTAGTTTTATAACTTATAAAATTCATTATAGTTAAAAAAACACCACCTCAGTTTGCACTGAAGTAGTGTTTTCTACTATATTATATTTAATTTAATATCTTATTCTACTATCTTTTTACCAAAGCTTAATGATGCGATTAGTAGTAATGCACCTAATACTGCACCGATTACTAAAGCTAATAGATACATAAGCGGGTTACTTACTGCACGGGCAAGAACAGCGAAGATTCCTCCGTGCGGAGCTTTCGATACAATTCCGAAAGTCATACTTAACGCTCCAGCGATACCACTTGAGATGAATAATGGTGGAATAACACGTGCTGGGTTACTTGCTGCAAATGGGATAGCTCCTTCTGTAATGAATGATAATCCCATTACGTAGTTTACTAATGCTCCACTACGTTGAGCTTTTGGCCAGATGTTTTTGTTGATTGTTGCTGATACAGCGATTGCTAATGGAGGTACCATACCACCGATCATAACCGCAGCCATTACGTCACTTCCTGCTGAACCTGCAGATGTTAACAGAGCTGTTCCTGTTACGTAAGCAGCTTTGTTAATTGGACCACCCATATCGATAGCCATCATAGCAGCTACTACGAATCCAAGGATGAATTTACCGCTTCCGTTAAGACTTTCAATAAAGTGTTTTAATCCTTCCATTACACTTGCCATTGGCGCGTTAATTAGGAAGATCATTAGTAATCCCATAATTAGCGAACCTAAGATAGGGAATAGGAAGATTGGCTTAATACCATCTAATGAACGAGGCATCCAGCTGAATGCAATTTTTAACACGTGGATAATTCCACCAGCTAAGAACCCGGCTACCAATGCTCCTAAGAATCCTGAAGGAGTGTACGCTAATAAGTCACTTTTCAGACCTAAAATACTTGGGTCTGCCAAAATACCACCGATCATACCAACGATAAATCCAGGACGGTCAGCGATAGAGCGACCGATGAATCCAGCTAGGATTGGTAACATCATACTAAATGAAATTTTACCAAAGTAGAATAACACTTCTGCAACTTTGTTGTAAGATGGGTCTTTCGGATCAAATGAGTTAATACCCCAGATGAATGATAATGCGATAAGAATACCACCAGCTACTACGAATGGTAGCATGTTACTTACACCTTCCATTAGGTGTTTGTAAGCACGACGTCCGATACTTTCATTTGCTGAAGAATCTTCTGAAGCATCTACAGCTCCGTCGTGTTTGTAAATAGGAGCTTTTCCATCTAAGATTGTTTGGATAAGTTCTTCTGGTTTGTTAATTCCATCAGCTACTTTTGTCATAATTGTTGGACGTCCATCAAAACGTGCAACTTCCACTTTTTTATCAGCCGCAACGATGATTCCCGCTGCTCTTTCGATATCTTCTTTTGTAAGTTTGTTTTCTACACCGATTTGACCATTTGTTTCTACTTTAACATCTAGCCCCATCGCTTTAGCTGTTTCTTTGATTTTTTCTGCAGCCATGAATGTGTGAGCAATACCTGTTGGACAAGCTGTTACCGCAATGATATATGGTTTTTCTCCACTTGGAGCTGTTGGTTTTTCTTCTTTTGGAGCTTCTGTTTTCGCTACGAAGTCTGAAAATACTTTTTCTACATCTGCTTTCGTAGTAGCTTTATCTAATTCTGCTTTTACATCTGCATCCATAAGAGCTTGTGATAGTGAAGCTAGCGCTTTAAGGTGCTCGTCTGCTCCACCGTCTGGTGCACAGATCATAAAGATGTGTTTTGCAGGTTGTCCATCAAAACTTTCCCACTCAACACCTTCGTCACTTTTCGCGTAAACAATCATTGCTTTGTTGAAGTCTGCACTTTTTGCGTGAGGGATAGCTACGTTTTCTCCTACTCCTGTAGTTGATTGAGCTTCACGAGCTAGTAAGGCATTTAAGAAGTTTTCTTTACTAGCGATAATATTTTTTTCCACTAACATACTTGTTAGTTTGTCCAGAGCTTCTTTTTTGTCAGCAGCGCTGAATCCGAATTGAACTAAGTCATAATTTAGAACATCTGTTAATTTCATTTCTTTCTCCTTTGTTAATTATATATTTCCGAGGAAATATTTTATTTTTTTCTATAAATAATTTATTAAAATTTTATTTTAATTTCTTAACTTCGATTTGTGGTAGTAATTCTTCAATTAGCTTTTTACTTCCTACTCCTACTGAGAATGATGTCGCACCACCTGCAGCCGATGCATAGCGTAGGGCTTCTTGGTAATCTTTTGTTTCGTTGTATTTTGCAACGAACATCGCAAGCATACTATCTCCTGCCGCAACAGTCGATACTATTTTACCTTTAGCTACGTTAACTTCGAATACTTCTTTATCTTCAGTTAGTAGTAAAGCTCCGTCTGCTCCACGTGAAACAAGGACGTTTTTCGCACCGCGTTCTTGTAGTTTTTCAGCGTATTGTAAGATTTCTTCTATACTATTTAAAGTTACACCAAACATTTCACCAAGTTCGAATTCATTCGGCTTAACTACAAACGGTTTATACTGAAGTGTGTCTAACACTAACTCCTTATTACTATCTACAACTAATGTTGCCCCTGATGCCGATACTTTCTTAGCGATTGCTTTAAAGTCTTCAACACCCATCCCCGCGATAACATTACCTGATAAGAATACTACATCTTCTTTCGTCAATACTTCTAGTTTTGTAAAGAAGTCACTCACGTTATCTAGATTTACACTACTACTTTGACCGTTAATTTCTGTCTCAGTTTCTGTAGTTAACTTCATATTGATTCTAGTAGCTCCACGTGTTTCTACAAAATCATGTTTTACACCTAAGTTATCTAGTTCTGATTTTATAAAATATCCCGTGAATCCTGCGACAAACCCCCACGCTTTACTATCAACATCAACGTTGTTTAGTAAGATAGAAATATTAATACCTTTTCCACCTACTACGTACTTCGCTTCTTGTGTTCTATTTAGTTTCCCAAGTGAGAAATTTTCCGCCGTTGTCAGCATGTCAACAGCTGGGTTTAAAGTAATTGTATAATACACTGTTAGTCCTCCTTTATACTTTTTACTTCTATTATATTTTCAAATTTCTTATATTCTTCTGGAACTTCATACGATACTATAATCACATCGTCCAATTCAGCAAATTTTTGGAATTTTCTATGACCGAATTTTGATTTATCGGCAAGAATGTATTTCCTCTTACCGTTTTTTAACGCCGTAGCTTTTATAAATGCTTCATTCTCTTCAGCAGTTGTAATCCCAAAACTCTCATCTACTCCATTGCAACCTACAAAGCAAATATCAAAACTATATTTCTTCAGTTGTTCAATAGCGACAGAACCGATGACAGCTTGAGTAGAATGTTTTATCGTCCCACCTAAGATTATCGTATGAATTTTATTATTAATAAGTTTCGGTAAATGATATGTTGAATTCGTCACAACAGTGATCCTTCTATCACGAAGGTATTCTATCATTTCATATGTCGATGTCCCCGCATCAAGATAAATCGTCTGTCCTGATTGTAAGATATTATCGCAAAGGTACTTCGCGACTGCTCTTTTTTCCTGTAGGAAGTCTGCACGTTTCGCTTCGACACTTTCTTCACTACCTCGGGCCGCTGAGCGTTTCATCGCTCCACCATGTGTTCTATATAATAAATTTTTATCTTCTAGATTCGTAAGATCTCGTCTTATTGTAGCTTCTGAAACATTACAATGCTCCATCAACTCCTTTAGATTCAATGAACCTCTCTCATCTAATAAATCTAAAATCTTATTCCATCTTTCATTCAACATTTTCTTCTCTCCTAACTCCCATTGATTATTATATCTAATATAATATAGCTATTCAATCAAATTCAAGCAAAAACACTCATAAATAATCAGAATTAATGATTAAAATGAGCGTTTTAGTTTTAATATTTGATTGTTTTTCTAAATAATGAGCGTTTTTTATTTTTTCAAAGTTATTTCTAAAGAGTTTTCATGACGGAGATAAATGAACCCTAGTTAATTTTTTCAAATTCTCACTGTGAAGATTTTTTCGCGCAACTTATGAGCGATTTCTAGTATCTATAATCTAAAATAAGCATCTAAATACTGTTTTCCACTTAATCCGCAAAATTATTTTTTAATTTAGTTTAATCAATTTTTTACTACTCGTGAGTATTATACTTTAGAGTAGTAAAATTATCAAATTAGAAAAAACAAGAATTCATGTTAAAAACACCCAAAGAATAATTAATTAAAAATTATTTCTTTGAGTGTTTTCTTAATTTCAGAAGGAAAATATATTAATTCGGTAGACTCAATAAAATCGATTTTTTCGAAATTACAATTTTTGAGCCACTCCCTCAGTTAATTAATAGTCTCCTCTTTCTTCTATTAAAGCAGTATATTTTCTTAACGTTTTTTGGTGAGTGAATAATGTGTAGAACGCAATAGGTATGTTTATTAATAATTTTAATAATTCCATTGCAAGATACGTTAACAAGAATGTTGTTACTGTATCTGATATACTTCTTCTTGAGCTCATTTTATAACCACCAGTCCATGTTTTTTTCACACTTCCTGTAGTATGATTCATTCCGCTTGCGATCGAAGCACTCGCTGATATTGAGTAATATCTTTGGAATAATTGTGATCCTGGACCACCTTTATATCTTTGATAATCCGCAAACCAACAATACGTAAAGTTTGAAGCCGCTATATAAAGCGTTAGTATCACTTTTGTAAAATCACCAAAACTTCCAAATACAACAAATATCAATAGCATCCAAATTAAATATCCTGATAAATAGAACTTAATCCCCATTTTAGGAGTTTTAATTTTATCTTCATTCATTTGTGTTTGTCCTGCGTTTCGACCATTCTGTGGTGGTGCTACCACATTACCTGGTCTTTGCGGCGGCGCTACTACATCACTTGGTCTCTGTGGTGGTGCTACAACATCACTTGGTCTTTGCGGTGGCGCTACTACATCACTCGGCCTTTTTGGTGGCGCTACTATATCATCCCTTTTTGGTGGTGCTACAACATCACTCGGCCTTTTTGGTGGCGCTACTACATCGTCTTTTTTGGGCGGTGCCACTACATCATCTTTTTTCGGTGGTACTACCACATCGTCTTTATTAGCCATCAATTCTCTCCTTTACTTTTTCTATATCTTCATTTGTTATTTCATCAAGGTTATCTCCACCTTCTCGCGCTATACGAGTCGACATATTAGTAATGATTTTTTCATTTATATTTCTTACCCAACGACCATTACTTCCGTCATTATTTCTGTATAGATTTTTAACTACTTCTCCATAGTATTCGCGGTCCAGCTCATAACCATATTTATCTAATCCTAGAAGTCCAATCTCTACGATTTCTTCTTCTCTATAGTCTTCAAAATCAAATGTATTCGGAATTCTACTACGTAATCCTGAGTTCATATTCAAGAACTCTCCCATTTCTTTTGTATATCCTGCAAAGATTATTACGATATCATCTCTGTGATCTTCCATAAACTTAAGAATCTCATCTAGTGCTTCTTGGCCAAAATCATTACTACCTCCACTATTTAACGTGTAAGCTTCATCTATAAATAACACTCCTCCTAGGGCACTTTCTAAAACTTTTCGAGTTTTTTCAGTTGTTTGACCTACGTATCCTGCCACTAAGTCTGTTCTACTTACTTCTACAAGTTTATCCTCAGATATTACACCTTTTTGATACAGAACTTTTCCTACTAATCTAGCTACAGTTGTCTTACCTGTTCCTGGGTTACCTAAGAACATTGAGTGTAATGAAAACGATGAATTTGTTTTTCCTTGTTCAGCACGTCTCTTATTGACTTCTGCAAGTGCAACAAATTGTTCAACCTGCTCTTTAACTTTCTTAATTCCAATAAGTTTGTTAAGTTCTGTCATAGCATCTTTTTCAGATATATCTCTAACATCCTGCTCAACTAATTTACCGATATCTTCATTTGTTATTTCATCAAGAACTTCCCCACCTTCACGCGCTACTCGTGTCGACATATTTGTAATGATTTTTTCATTTATATTTCTTATCCAACGACCATTACTTCCGTCATTATTCTTGTAAAGATTTTTAATTACTTGACTATAGTACTCTCGATCTAGTTTGTAATTGTATCTATCTAATCCTAGAAGACCTATTCCTACAATTTCTTCTTCTGTATAATCTTCGAAATCAAATGTATTCGGAATTCTACTACGTAATCCTGAGTTCATATTTAAGAACTCTCCCATTTCTTTCGTATATCCTGCGAAGATTATTACGATGTCGTCTCTGTGATCTTCCATGAATTTAAGAATTTCATCTAACGCTTCTTGTCCGAAGTCATTACTGCTTCCACTATTTAATGTATACGCCTCATCTACAAACAGTACTCCGCCTAAAGCACTTTCCAATACTTCTCGTGTTTTAACCGCAGTATGCCCTATATGAGTTCCTACTAAATCTGTTCTAGTTACTTCTATAAGTTTATTTTTAGCTATTACACCTTTTTGATACAATACTTCCCCTACTAATCTAGCAACAGTAGTCTTACCTGTTCCTGGGTTACCTAAGAATAGAGAATGTAATGAGAATGACGAGCCAACCATCCCTTGTTCCTCACGCTTTTTATTGATTTCTGCAAAAGCAACGAAGTTTTCAACTTGTTCTTTAACTTTCTTAATTCCAATAAGTTTATTAAGTTCTGCCATCGCATCTTTTTTAGTTCCATCATCTTCATATCTTCCGATGTTCTTAACAGCTTCAATATCAATATTTTTAATTGTTGTAACGTCATCATCATCATTTTCAATAACTCGACTCGCTAAAGCTTTTAAGATGCTTTCATTTGTATTTCTGATCCATCTCGCATTACTCTTATCTAGGGATGCTTTATACGCATTCTTAACATAATTATTGTAATAAGATTGATCTTCTAATACATAACTCTTGCTTTCTAGATATTTATTACCGATCTGAACAATCTCATCTGGTGAATAGTCTTCGAAATCAAATGTATTCGGTACACGAGATTTTAATCCTGGATTTGATTTTAAAAATTGATCCATTTCTTTTGTATAACCTGCAAAGATTATCATTATTTCATCACGATAATCTTCCATAAACGCTAAAATTGTATTAATTGCCTCAATACCAAAATTCACGTTACCTTTTTTATCTAGAGTATAGGCTTCATCTATAAACAACACCCCACCTAAGGCTTTGTCTAATAACCTTCTAGTTTGTAACGCTGTACCACCAACATTAGATGAAATCAAGTCTGATTCTTTCGCTTCTACAAAGACGCATTTTCCATCTCTTCCTGGTAAAACTCCTTTTTCAAATAAGATTTTACCCATTAAACGCGCAACAGTAGTTTTCCCTGTCCCTGGGTTACCTACGAATACTGCATGCAATGCTTGTTTTTCTGGAGTATGCCCTTGAGCTATTCTCTTATTGTTAAAATCAACTATACGTAACATCTTAGAAACTTCTTCCTTAACTCTTCTAAGACCAATAAGATTATCAAGTTGTTGGATAGTAGGAACACTTTCTTTAACTTTTCCAGTTGACGGATCGTTTTCTGTTGCTACACTTTCTTCTTTAGTTAAACTATCTAAGTCAATAATTTCACTCAAATCATCTGTTTTAAAATTCAGGTCTTTTTTATCTACATTTTCTGTATATAGTTCTTTAATTCGCACTAATGAATTACCAAATACATTCACATTTGGATAAGCGATTCTATTCAAAATTAAATTCTCAGCACTAAACACAGAGTTGTCATCTACTGCTATATCTATTTTTTCTGAATTTTCACCTTTAATATCTAACTCTCCCTCAGAAATACATAAACTAAAATCTCCGATAGAAAGTACCTCTGATATAATATTGTCACGTAATATAGCTCGACTTCCAACTATTCCCATATTTGACACTAGACTATTCTCTAATTCCAAGCTTGAATTATCGCGTATAAAAATCGCAGTTGTATACTGTGGTTGTATGATTGTTGAATTTTTTATAACAACTTTACTATTACCTCCCCAGACAACTGGATATCGTTTTTCTACATCGGCTGGACTACCTTCTATATATGAATCTATTATTTCTAATTTTGATTGTTTAGAATTGATTCCATTACCTGTGTGATTAATAATTCTGCTATTAACTATACTTGTTTCTGAATCGGTAGAAAAAACCATAAATAAATTATTACTATTTCTAATATTTAATATACCCTTATTTGTAACTGCTATTAATTTTGATTTCCCTTCTAATGTAAGTGTTATATTGTCTATGTCTAATTGCCCACCATTGTTCCAAATTAAGTCATAGTCATTATCAGTTACACTCGTTCCTATAATAGAACCTGCTAACTTTAATTTACCCCCTTTTCTTACAACTACAGTCGTAGTTGCTTTATTAGAATACAGACACATATCTTCTATTACTACATCCGCATTTTCCGCTATTACAATTTTCCCATAAAATGAACTAAATAGCATTCTTCCACCATTTTCATTCATCTCAACATAACCACAAACGGTAATATTCTTTTCAATAACCCAACTATCACCTGATAAATTAAAGCTGAAGTCTCTTTCAAATTCAATGATATCGCCATCTACAACAGCAGCATATGCATCCGCCAGATTCCACGTATCAGAACCATTACCTACTATATATCTTCCCATACAAACTTTTCCTTTCATTAATTTATCTAAATTATTTTCAACTACTGTCTCTTACTTTATTAACTACAAAAATAACTATTTCATATATTAATACTTTAATTTTCTACAATTAGCTAAAAAATACCATCTAAAACCCACACACTTTTCACCAAATAAAAATAAGAGATGACATTCTCTATCTCTTACTCTACTCTTTACTACATTTAAAAATAAATTTTTTGATTTCATTTTGACTCTAATATTCAATAACAATTTAAAATTTCGATGTACCTAAAATTTATTCAGTATTTGCATTAGAGAGCTGTTTTATTTCACTAAAAATAGATTTTTACTTAAATTAATTATTTAACAATAAACTCTATGCTAGAATAATAATTATCTCTACTATTTTATCAAAAAAGCATGAATTATTCAACAGCTACAGGGACAAAATAGAAATATATTAATTCTAATAAACAAGCATGTTATCAAGAAAAAATAGGATATTTTAACTACTTTCAATCTGCTAAACATAATAAAAAATATGTTATTTTATATCTATATAATCTCTCTTTGTTTTTCTTAGTTTATTTATGTTAATTACGAAAAATCCCTAGAGGCTAATATCATATTTTTATGATAAATATTCCTCCAGGGATAGTTTTGTTGTTTTTATATCTTTGTAATATTATTCTTTTTTAAAATTATTGCTGAACTTCATCAAATGCCAAAAAAATCTTATTATCTTATATTTCTGTTTTTTTCAACACTTCTCGCGCTTCTTTTATTACATCTTTTATTATGTTCTTAACCGGACGAATTTCATTAACTAGTCCTGCGATTTGTCCTGCCATAACAGAACCGTTTTCCACATCTCCATCATATACAGCGCGTCTTAACGACCCTAATGTCAACTCTTCTAACTCCATAAGAGTTGAAGATTGTTCTTCTAGTTCATGATATCTTTTTGTAAGTTCATTTTTAATACCACGCACAGGCGCTCCGAATTTTTCTCCAGTTAAGGTAGTAGATGTATCAACCGCTTCTAAGATCATATTTTTATATGCATCTGTCACCGGACATTCTTCTGAAGCTAAGAATACAGTTCCCATCTGAACTCCACTCGCTCCTAAGCAATATGCCGCAGCCATTCCACGTCCATCAGCAATACCACCAGCCGCAATAACCGGGATATTCACCGCACTTGTTACTTGCGGCAATAGCGCCATAGTCGTGCTAGTTCCAACATGTCCTCCAGCTTCCATTCCTTCGACAACAATCGCATCACAACCTAACTCTTCCATTTTCTTCGCAGCTTTCACAGAAGGAATAACCGGAATAACTTTTATCCCAGCTTCTTTTAGGCGTGGCATGAACTTTCTAGGTGTTCCTGCTCCTGTTGTGACGATTTTAACACCTTCTTCAATAACAACATCGATTATTTCATCGATATTCGGCATCATAAGCATTAGATTAACCGCAAATGGTCTATCAGTAAGCTCTTTACACTGTTGAATCTCTTTGCGTAGTTCTTCAGGACTCACTCCTCCTGAGGCTAGTATTCCTAACGCCCCAGCATTAGAAACAGCAGAAACAAGTTCATGACGCGCAATTTGCGCCATCGCCCCTTGAAAAATCGGATACTTTATCCCTAAAAGATTAGTAATTGTCATAAATGTTCTCCTCTATTGATTTTTTATTTTTATTCCACCTAGCTACTCTTCCTAGAAAACACTCTTAATCTTCTCATTAGAAAATAAATCTAGCAACTACGTAGCAAACTATCATCAAGATTGCTGATGATAAGAAGCACGCTGTGAATACTCGTGCACCTCGTTCTTTAATAACTTTAAAGTTAACACTCATGCCAAGAGCTGCCATCGCCATACCTAAGAAGATATACGCTGCATCAACGAAGTAAGGCGCTAGAGGTTTTAAGAAAGTAACATAGCTTCCTAAAATACTCATAAAGATAAATCCTAAAATAAAGTACGGCATTGGAACTTTACCTTTTGTTTCATCTTGAGTTTTTTTATTAACAACAATCAGCACTCCCGCTACAACAATAAGCATAAGAACACGTGACAACTTAGCAAGAATCGCAGCATCAAGAGCTACTTGTCCACCTGCACCACCTGCCGCAACTGCGTGAGCTATTTCATGAAGACTTCCTCCAGTAAATACTCCGTAGCTATACGCATCGAGCCCTAAATAAGGTTGTAAGGCTACTTCTATCAAGGTAAACACTGTACCTAAAATCGCAACTACCGCAACAGCAAGGACACTGTTATCAGTTTTCGCACGAAGTTGACCACTTACCCCCATGACAGCCGCAGCACCACAGATACCACAACCACATGAAGAAAGCAATGCAAGTTCATGATCTACTTTAAACGCTCGGCACATAAAGTACGTTAAAGTAATCATGAATAGTACAATAAAGAAGGCAACAACTAATGTTTTCTTCCCTTCGGCTAAAAGTCTATCTAACGCCAACTTAAATCCTAATAAAATTATCCCAAGGCGCAAGAACTTATTACTTATAAACGGAATATCCGCCTTAACCTGTTCTTTCAATCCTTTTGACATTTGTAGCGCCATACCGATAACAAGTGCAATTACCAAGTGTCCAAAAAGTTTTAACGCTGGTACTTGCGCAAGATATTTCGCAGCTAACGAAATGACTAACATTATACCTAAGGTATAATAAAAATTAACACTCTTAAATCTTTCCATAAAAGATTTCCCCTTTTATAATATTTGTAAAAAAGTACATATAGTTTAATTATACTACTTCCAGTACTTCTCTTCAAGGAATCATAAGAATTAATAACGTCCATCAATGGTTTTTCAAATAAAAATTTCTAAAATTTTCTAACAACAAAGAAAGACGTAACTTTCAAAGCTACGTCTTTTATAATTCTATTACCCTAATAGTACGAATAAGTAGTGGGCTACAATTCCTGCGACTATACCACCTATTGTGTGAGAAAGAATGGCTTTTGAAGATAGTTTTCTAACTCCAAGTGCATCCATCATACCGATGTGTGTACTTAAGTATCCACTCCAGCACATTCCCATCGCTGTAAATACTGCGATATCATTTGGTCCGATAAGACCACTTCTTAAGAATTCTGGTACTAATGAGATTGCTCCTCCTACAGCTCCTAACGCTGTGATTGGGAAGGCAATTGCTTCTGCAGAATGGAATCCAAATAGTGGTTCAAGAATAAATCTTAATTTCTCACCTAACCAAGGTAGGAATCCAACTCCTTCATACGCTGCTCCAGTATATCCTCCAGCAGGCATTTTGAATGTTAACATCATTACAAAAGTACAAACGATAAGTACTCCTGGAATAATCGCCATACCCATTTCTACCCCCACTTTTCCACCTTCTAAGATAGTATCTAATGTACGTTGGAATAAGTTACCATCACGCACGATTCTAACTTTATCTAGTGATTGACCTTCAACTTCAGCATCTACAACTGGATCTTCAGCTTCGTCTCCGTAGTATTTCTTAGTTTGTCTTAACATTAGACGTACACTTATTATACTTCCTATAATAGCTCCGACATTTCCGATAATCGCGGCTTTAACGAAACCAGCTCCTTGCCCCATCATAAACATCGTTACAATAAGTCCCATACCGAATGCTGTCCCTAAGTTACATAATGCTGGAACTTGGTATTTTTTGAAGAAAGCTATAAAACGTTTATCTTTTGAGAATGGAATAATTGCTGGGTTATCTGATAAGTACGTCGCTACTGCTCCAGTTACACTGGCCCCAGGCATTCCCCAAAGAGGTTTCATAAGCGGTGCAAATATTTTATTAATTAACGCTATTGCCCCGAACTCTGATAACAGAGCACTCATAGCTCCGGCAATAACAGCCATCGCCATAATGAAAAATACTGTATTCAGTAATAAATCATGAGCTGTTGCCATCATTGTTTTAAACATAAGCGGTGTTCCCATTTTTCTCGCCATCAGTCCAAATATCGAGAAGAATATTGCTAAAAAGACAAATGTTTCTAAGCTTACAGCCTTTTTAACAACTACATTCTTTTTATGTTTTTTTGTTGTTTCTTCGCCCATAAAAATCTTCCTTTCATAATTTTTTATTCTAATATTTTAATTTCAAATTCAATCTCCTCAAACTGTAATAATACAATTTAATTTATATATTATACCATAAAACCTATGTAGTCGCAACTATTTCAATATTTTAGTAACTATTTAAACCTTCCCTTTCAATACACGTACGTTGACTAATAAACTAACTATTATTTCCTATACACAATATATGTCAACAAACTATAATCCACTCTTTTTATAAAAGTTAATTTTTTATAAATTTTATCATTTACTATACTTCTGTCTTAACATATTTTATTTTTATATATTCTATAGAGCTAACTTTTATATAAAATAACAATATTTACCATTCTAAACTTTTTAAAACTAAAATAATTATCAAATTTTCATCAGTTTATGTAAGCTAGATTAATTGCAATAACACGCCTTTTTTGGTAGAATTAAGGAGCAACAAAAAAATGTATAGGAGAAAAAATTTAATGCGATTGAAAAATGAAAATAATAATAAAATTTTAAAGTTTTCAATTAGAAAATTATCTCTTGGTGCAGCACCGGTTGTTATCGGGGCTTTATTTTTTGGAAGTCATGCACCGAGCGAAGCGCTTGCCAATGAAAACAACTCAAGCGTTAAGTATACTTACTTAGCTGAAAATGAATTGACCGAAGCTGAAAAAAGCTTAATCAAGAGAAGTATACCTGAAAATGTAAAAAACAACGAAACATACTACATGGTTTATAAAAAAGAAGCTAAACCTTCTACAGAAATTAAATCATTACCAAATACTGGACAAAGTTCACTACCTGTAGCTGGACTTGGAATTGGGACTGCAGTATTAGTAGTTCTTCTAATGTCGAAAAAACACAGAAACAAAGTTCTTAGCGTTGTGTTAATCGGAGCTATGGGACAAAGCATGGTTATGCCTTATCAATCATTCGCTTTCGAAAACAAAGAATTAGTACGCTACAACACACAAACAACAGTTGCTAATTCTAGTGAACTTGCGAATGGTGTAATCAACATCGATGGATATCGTTATGTTGGATATTTCACACTTAGCGATTTAGGCGGATTACCTCAACCAGAACAAAAAGTCCTACCAAAACAAACGCAACCTATCGTTGAGCCGACACAACCTCAACCAGAACCAACTCCAACACCTAAAGTTGAATATAAAACTACACCTGAAGTAGCACCTAAAACATTAGTAGAAAACAAACCTGAACTTAAATCTACTACTGAAGCTGTTCCTTTCAAAACTGTAGAACAAGCTGATGCTACTCTTCCTAAAGGGCAAACTAAAGTTGTTCAAGAAGGGGTTAACGGTGAACAAATCGTATTTAGCGAAGTGACTACTGTTGATGGTAAACAATCTAGCAAAGTTATCAAAACTTCAATTACAAAACAACCTGTAGATAAAGTAATTGCTATTGGTACTAAAGAGGAAGTTGCACCTACTCCAGTCGTTACTCCAACAACTAAAGTAACACCTACTGAAGGAGAAAAAAAACCATCTGTAAAACCTGAAGTTGTAACTTCTACAGAAGTAGTTCCATTCCAAACTATCACTCAAAATGATGCTACTTTACCTAAAGGACAAACTAAAGTTGTTCAAGAAGGGGTTAACGGGGAACGTACTATTTTAACAGAGGTAACTACTGTTGATGGTAAACAAACTAGCAAAGTACTAGAAAATACAATCACTAAACAACCTGTGAACAAAGTTATCGCTGTTGGAACTAAGGAAGAAGCAGTTTCAGCTCCTCAACCTGTTAAACCAGAGGAAACTAAACCAACTCAACCTGAAAAACCTGAAGAGACTAAACCTGAGGAAAAAGTTGATAAAACAGCATTAAAAGCTCAAATCGATAGAGCTCTTGCGCTTGTTCCTGCTGATTATTCAGCTGCAAGCTACGAAGCTCTTAAACCAATTTTAGCAGCTGCACAAAATGTCTACGCTTCTAACTCTGTAAAACAACCAGAAGTAGATAACGAGACTGCTAAACTTAAAGCTGCTATCGATGCTCTAAACGTCGACAAAACGTACTTAAACAAAACTATCGCTGATGCGAAATCAAAAACTAAAGAACACTACAGCGATGCAACTTGGGCAAATCTTCAATCTGTATTAGCTGAAGCTGAAAAAGTTACAAGCAACCCAGCAGCAAAACAAAGCGAAGTAGACCACATTAACGAAAAACTTAAAGCCGCTATTGCTGGATTAAATACAGATAAGACTGAACTTGAAAAACAACTAGCATCTGCCAACTCTAAAGTTTCTACAGACTTCAGCCCTGCAACTTGGTCTGCATTAGAAGAAGCGAAAAAAGCTGCTCAAGCGGTAGAGGATAACGCTACCGCTACTCAAGATCAAATTGATGAAGCTGCTAAAAAACTTAAAGCTGCTATCGATGCTCTTAATGTTGATAAAACAAAATTACAAGAACAAATATCAATTGCAAATACTAAACAAGAAGCTGATTATAGCCCTAAAACTTGGAATGATTTCAAAAACGCTGAAATAAAAGCCAAAGAAATCAACAACCAAACTACTCCACTTCCTAAACAAAGTGAAATAGATGCGGCTACTAAAGCTCTTCAAGACGCTATTAAGGCTCTTGCTGTAGATAAAACTGCATTACAAAATGCTATTAACACAGCTAACAGCAAACGTAAAGAAGAATACACTACTCAAACATGGAAAGCTTTAGAAGAAGCTCTTGCAGCAGCAAACCCTGTAAATGCAGATGTAGCTACTACTCAAAGCAAAGTAAATGCAGCTACTAAAAAATTAGAAGAAGCTATCAAAAACTTAGTTCCATTAACAGAAAAACCAATACTAAAATTCATAAATACTAACAAGAAAGTATTAGATAAAGAAGTGGTTGCTAAGTATTCTCTAGAAAATCCAACTAAGACAAAAATTAAATCAATCACAGCTACTCTGAAAAAAGATGGACAAGTTGTTAAGACAATCAATTTATCAGAAAACAACTTAGATGCATTATTAGATAATCTAAAATACTACCAAAAATATACTCTATCTACTACCATGGTTTACGATAGAGGTAATGGTGAAGAAACTGAAACTTTAGAAGATCAACCAATTCAATTAGATCTTAAAAAAGTTGAAATTAAAAACATTAAAGAAACAAGTTTAATAAGCGTTGATCCTGAAGGTAACGAAACTGACATCAGTCTACTTTCAGAAAAACCAGCGAATGTTGCACCACTTTACCTACGAGTTACAACTCATGATAACAAAGTGACAAGACTATCTGTTGATAAAGTTGAAGAAGTAGTTAAAGATGGAAAAACTTTATACAAAGTTACTGCAACTGCTCCTGATTTAGTTCAACACACAGATGCTTCTAAATTAGCTAATGAGTACGTTCATTACTTCGAAAAACAAAAATTAAAAGAAGGTAATGTTTACTATAACTTCAACGAACTTGTAAAAGACATGCAAGCTAACCCTACTGGAGAGTTTAAACTTGGTGCAGATCTTAATGCAGCTAATGTAAAACCTAATGGGAAATCTTATGTAACTACAACATTCAAAGGTAAATTACTAAGTAATGATGGTGGAAGATTTACTATCCATAACTTAGCACGTCCTCTATTTGGTAGAGTCGAAAATGCCCATGTTCATGATATTAACTTAGGTAATGTAGATATTAACTTACCTGGGGACAATAAAGTTGCACCTCTTGGTGAAATGTTCAAAAACTCAAATATCGAAAATATTAAGGTAACAGGTAATGTTGTAGGTAACAACGATGTTACCGGTATGGTTAACAAACTTGATGAATCAAATATGCGTAACGTTGCATTTATCGGTAAGATTAACAGTCTTGGAGATAAATCTTGGTGGTCTGGAGGTCTTGTAAGTGAAAGCTGGAGAAGTAATACAGATAGCGTTTATTTCGATGGTGATATTGTAGGTAACAACTCTAAATTCGGTGGACTTGTCGCTAAAGTTAACCACGGTGGAAACCCTAACGATTTCAAACAACGTGGTAGATTAACAAATTCATTTGTTAAAGGTACTATGACACTTAAAAACCACGGTCAAAGTGGTGGTTTAATCCACGAAAACTATGACTGGGGATGGGTTGAAAACAACGTTAGTATGATGAAAGTTACAAACGGAGAAATCATGTATGGAGCAAGTTCAGTTGACACTGGAGATTCATACTTCGGATTCGATAACTTCAAGAATAACTTTTATGTAACTGATGTAGCTACAGGATTATCTTCATACAACAAATCTAAACAAATTAAAGGTATTACTGAAGCTCAAGCATTAGAAAAATTTGCTAAAATGGGAATCACTGCTCATGAATATGCAATTAACGAACCAGTAGTTAATACACTTAACAACATCAAACCAAAAGCTGACACTTATAAAGATACAGAAGACTACAACGCTGAGCGCGAACTTGCTTACCGTAACATTGAAAAACTTCAACCGTTCTATAATAAGGAGTGGATCGTTAACCAAGGTAACAAGATTCCAGCTGGTTCTAAATTATTAACTACAGAAGTTTTATCTGTTACTGCAATGAAAGATAATGAATTCGTAACTGAACTTGGCGATGCCAACCGCATTATCGTTCACTATGCTGATAAGACAAAAGAAATCTTTAACATCTCACCTAAAGAATCTCAAGTGAAACAAGTTAAAGAATATAGTATCGCTGAACTTGGAGAAATAGTTTATACTCCTAACATCGTTGATAAAGAGCGTAGCGATTTAATTAGTGCTATCGAAAGCAAATTAAGTCCAGTAGAATTACAATCTGATCCTGTTTATCAACTTTTAGGAAGAACAGGTGGTAACAAAGTAAATGCAATTAAGGATCTTTACTTAGAAGAAAGCTTCAAGTATGTTAAAGATAACCTTAATAAATTCGTTACTAAGTTAGTTCAAAATGAAGACCATCAACTAAATACTGATGAAGCTGCTAAACGTGCATTAATTAAGAAAATTGATGACAATAAAGCTGCAGTTCTTCTTGGATTAGCTTACTTAAACCGCTACTACGGAGTTAAATTCGATAACTTTAACATTAAAGAATTAATGCTATTCAAACCTGACTTCTATGGTAAGAACGTTAGTGTCTTAGACTTCTTGATTAAAGTTGGTTCTAAAGAAAGTAACATTAAAGGTGATAGAACTTTAGAAGCTTATCGCGAAGCTATCGGTGGAACTATCGGTATAGGTGAGTTAAACAGTTTCTTAGACTATAATATGCGTCTATTCACAAGTGATACTGACTTAAACGATTGGTTCATAAAAGCAACTAAAGATAATGTATATATTGTTGAACCGAAAACTACAACACCTGAATTTGCTGATAAGAAACACAGAGCGTACGAAGGATTAAATAATGACATGCACGGTAAGATGATTCTGCCACTTCTTAACTTGAAAGATGCTCATATGTTCTTAATCTCAACATACAACACTATGGCTTACAGTTCATTCGAGAAATACGGTAAGAACACAGCAGCAGAACGTGAAGCATTCAAGAAAGAAATCGATAAAGTAGCTAAAGGTCAACAAAATTACCTAGACTTCTGGTCTCGTCTATCATTAGATAAAGTTCGTAACCAACTACTTAAGAGCAACAACATGGTACCAACACCAGTGCTAGATAACCAAAATTACAAAGGAATCAGCACAGATAAATATGGACACACTAATAGTGGTAAAGACGTAGCTCCTATCCGTGAATTATATGGACCAACAGGTCGTTACCACGCAACTGACTGGCGTATGGGAGCTGTAGCTCGTATTTACGGTAACCCTTATAAAGATGATTCTGTATTCTTCATGGTTACTGATATGATTAGTGATTTCGGTATCTCAGCGTTCACTCACGAAACTACTCACGTAAACGACCGTATGGTTTACTTAGGTGGCTCAAGACACCGTGAAGGAACTGACCTAGAGGCATTCGCACAAGGTATGTTACAATCACCTGCTGAAACAAGTCCAAATGGCGACTTTAAAGCACTTGGATTAAATATGGCCTACGAACGTCCAAACGACGGAAACCAATGGTATAACACTAATCCAAACGACCTTACATCTCGCGCGGAAATCGATCATTACATGAAAGGTTTCAACGACACATTAATGCTTCTTGATTACCTTGAAGGGGAAGCTGTAATTGAGAAACACAGTAAAGAACTAAACAACGCTTGGTTCAAGAAAGTTGCTAAGAAATTACGTAACGCTAATACGAAGAACCAATACGATGAAGTTAGAGACCTAAATGAAGAAGAAAAAGGATATGAGTTAAACTCTGTTAACGACTTAGTAGATAAAAACTTCATGACTAAACATGGTCCAGGTAATGCTATCTATGATCCAACTGGATTTGGAACTGCCTACGTAACTGTACCTATTACTGCAGCTATCTACGGAGGTAACACAAGTGAAGGTGCTCCAGGATCAATGTCATTCAAACATAACACATTCAGAATTTGGGGTTACTACGGATATGAAAAAGGATTCTTAAACTACGCTTCTAATATGTTAAAAGCAGAATCTAAAAAAGCCGGTAAAGATACTCTAGGTGATGACTTCATCATCAATAAGATTTCTGACGGTAAATTTAACAACCTAGAAGATTGGAAGAAAGCATACTTCAAAGAAGTTGTTGATAAAGCTAAAGCAGGATTTAACCCTGTTACAATCGACGGCACTACATACAGTAGCTACGAAGACTTAAAACGTGCATTTGCTGAAGCAGTTGAAAAAGATAAAGCAACTCTTAAAAATGGAGCAGTTAAATCTGACAATACTGTTGCACTTAAAGAGAAACTATACAAAAAACTTCTTCAACAAACAAACAGCTTTAAAACTTCTATCTTCAAATCATAATTTGAATAACAAAAACCTAGATTTAGAAAATTCTAAGTCTAGGTTTTTTAATATTTCAAATAGTGTCTCTTCGAACGGCGAAATTACGTAAACTACATAACCTCAAGACTCATAAAAAATTCAGGACTAATTTTCAAGTCCTGAATTACTGTTTTTATATTATTTCTACTTCTTTTCTGTATTGATCTTTAATATTTTCATCAAGAACATCATCACTGATGATAGCTGTTAGATCTTTGAGTTGGAAAAATGTGTAAAATGCATGTGTTGAAAACTTACTATGATCTGCTAGCACATAACGTTCTGTAGCATTATTAAGAATAGTCTCGTTACAACGTCCTTCTTCTTCATCTGAGATAGTCACTTTTTCTAAATCTATACCATTTACTCCCACAAACGCCTTATTAACACTTATTTTACTAAGTGCATCTTGCGTGAAATACCCTATAAATCCTTTTGTTTTTTGACGATATCTTCCCCCTATGAAGATAAGATCACAAGAAGGGTTATCTTTGAACTGTTCAAATACCGTTAATGAATTGGTTACTATATTAAGATTTTTATCTTGTAAAAATTCTGATAAGTAACTCGTTGTACTTCCAGGACCGATAAAAATAGTCTCATTATCTTTAATTAGCTCTGCTACTTTTCTTGCTATTTGTTTTTTCTCTTCAACATTTACAGAAATCTTTTTATTATAATTATCTTCTTGATAAAAGTTTTTTGGTTTTAATTTTGCTCCACCGTGAATTCTAGTAAGATGCCCATAATCTTCTAATTCTTGTAGATCACGGCGTATTGTCATTTCTGTCACTTTCATATCATGAGCAAGTTTACTTACTCGTACTAAATGTTTAGTTTTCAACTCGTCTAGTATATAACTATGTCTGTCTATTTTTAACATCTTTTCTCCACTCTCAACTTATAAATTTAACATCTATATTTTAACACTTTTTTTGAAAATATAAAACTGAAAACATAAAAAAACATGAAAACGAACGTTAATTCTAACATAAAAATAAAAAAACTAGCTACATCTAGGTTTATGCAAACCTGGAGTAACTAGTTCTCATTATTATTTTTCTTTATCTTCTTGTGTTTTTTCTTCTTTTGGTTGCTCTGTTGCTGCAACTACTCGTACATTCAACAGTCTGTCATACAGCATTATTGAATCTTTACGTTTTAGTATATATGTTTCATACAGCCAGAATAGCGCTGAAACTGGTACCGCAGCCCAACCTACTGTAACTTTAATTAAGAATTCTCTGATTAAGTATCTAGAAAATTCAATTTTCTTGTTGTCAGTAGGAACTAATCTTATTTTAAGAAGTTTTTTCCCGATTGTTTGACCCTTCCATCTTTGTGGTAAGTATCCGTATAAAAGAACCGCAAAAATAACTATTGAAATCGTCATATATAACGCGTTTCTTTCATTTTCCGCTCCACCTTGAGCTCGTAAATTCGCAGTAGTATACTGGAATACAAAAGCTATCGGCAAGTAAATAGCTAAGTCAATTAGATATGCAAAGAAACGTTTAACGATTGACGCTGATTCTCCGTTTATATCTAATATTGGTTCTTCTATTGGACCTGAAATATCACTTAATGTTGGCTTTATATTTCTGTCATTATAGCTATATGAGCTATTTTTTTTAATCTTTTTTACCATGATTCACCTAAGCTTCTAAATCAACGTTGTGGTATACTTGTTGAACATCTTCACAGTCATCAAGCATTTCTAACATTCTTTCGAATTTAGCTTTGTCTTCTTCACTTAATGTTACTTCGTTTTGAGGAATCATTGAAATCTCAGCAACTTCAAACTCTTCGATTCCAGCAGCTTTTAGAGCTTCTTGAATTTCGTGGAAGTTTTCTGGTTCACCGTATACTAATGTTAATTCATCTTCTTCGATAATATCACGAGCATCGATATCAGCTTCCATAAGGATTTCTAATAATTCATCGGCACTTTTACCTTCAACACCGATTACCGCAGTGTTGTCGAACATGTAGTTAACAGAACCAGTAACACCTAAGTTACCTCCGTTTTTACCTAATGCTGTACGTACTTCAGCAGCTGTACGGTTTACGTTGTTTGTAAGAGTATCGATGATTACCATTGTTCCACTTACACCGAAACCTTCATAACGTAATTCATCGTAGTTTTCTTCACTTCCACCTTTTGCTTTTTCAATAGCACGGTCAATAATATTTTTAGGAACACGGTAAGTTTTCGCTCTTTCTAAAACTACTTTTAGATTTCTGTTACTTTCTGGATCTGGTTCTCCAGTTTTCGCTGCTTGGTAGATTTCACGTCCAAATTTAGCATAAATCTTACTAGTGTTAGCGTCTTTTGCCGCTTTTTTTTCTTTAATATTATTCCATTTACGACCCATAGTCTTTTAATCTCTCTTTCTTTATATAAATATTTTCCATAATAGTAATTTTTCTCACCAAAAAATGGCTAGAAAGTTATTACATACCACTCTATATTACTATATTTAGCTTATTTTTTCAAGCATCGACTAAGTAATTTAGCTATCTTCTTTTGAATTTTATCTTAATATTAAATATGGTTATTTTCTAGTGGAATTTTATCCGTATTAAAAGTTTTCAACATAAAAAATTCGGCATATAAGAAAATTCTTATACACCGAATCTATTAAATAACAAATGTTATTATTTGTAGTCTGGTAATTTGTTAAATTCAGCTTCATCAACGTTTGTTAATTTAACGATCCAAGATTCTTTTGGATCAGCTGAGTTTAATACAGTTGGCTCTTCTTCAGCTTTTTTGTTGTATTCTACTACATCACCAGCTAATGGTGCGTTAACGTCTAATACAGTTTTTGATGCTTCTAAACGTAAGATAACATCATCTTTTGCTAATTTTTCATTTTTTGAAAATTCTACGAATCCTACAGTACCAACGTCATCTTGTAATTCAGCTGTTGGTCCAACAATGTAAACTCCTTCGTTCTTTTCAATCCATAAAGCTTTTGCTAATTTTTTCATTTTACAACCTTCTTTCTTTCTTTTTTATAAGTTTTCTTGAGAATCGGCGCTATAATTCAGCACTGATTTTTTTACTCAAAGGCATATTATACATTCTAAATAAAAAAAAATCAACAAAAACTTTAATTCTACAGAAATTGATTTTTAATTTCAATTAGAACTAAACTGTAAATTGACTCTAGTTTTTTTAAAAATCAACTAACAATATACTCTACATCCCCTACCCTTTAACATTCGCATTAACGGTACATATGTGATATACTTTAAGTAACAGCGCAAGGGAGGCGTATTAAAATGGGAGAGCGACATAAAAATATAAAACCTATTTATGATTTAGTTGTTAAAAAGGTATTTCGTAATGAGGAAGTAGCTTTACAATTTGTAAAAGACATTTTTGATTTACCCGCAAAAAGTGCGAAACTTATTGAAGGAAATCAAATCTTTACGGCAAATAGTAATGTAGACTCTGATTTCAATATAGCAGTTGATATTCTTGTAGAACTGGACAATCACGCACAGGTAATTATCGAAGTTCAACTAGCTAAACAGGTATTTTTCATTAATCGTGTTTGGGCTTATTTATGTAAGCAGGTAAATGACAATTTAGAAAGACTAAAGCAAAAAGAGAATGAGAAACTAGCTATTTATAAGAAGCTACCACCTGTTTATGTGGCAGCTATTGTCGATCAAAATTATTTTGATGGCGATGAGGCTATTAGTACTTTTTTAATCAAAGAAGAAACTAGAAATACTGAGTTGAAAATGTATGTAGATAATGATATTAAAGAAATGCCATTGTTAAAAATAGTATTTTTAGAACTAAAAAAATACAAAGAAAACTTGAAAAATGATTATAAGAAAATTAGATGGTTAGAATTTTTCGGGAATAAACAGTATACAAATGAACCCGATGATATTCTTATCCAAGCCGATAATTTATTAAATCTTAGAAACTGGAGTAAGGAGGAAAAACTTATGTATGATGAAGTAACAAGACAACAAGATCACTACTGGGCTTCTTTGATTTATGCTCAAGAGGAAGCGCAAGCTAAAGGTCTTGCTCAAGGGATTGAACAAGGGATTGAACAAGGGATTGAACAAGGAAAAATAACAACAATAGTGAACTTAGTAAAAGAAGGTATAATCTCAAAAGAGTTAGGGGCACAAAAATTAAATCTAAGTGAGCAGGAATTCGAACACTACTTATAGAAATCTCTTATTTAGATACAACATACGTAGTTCACTTTAATTATTCTACTAAAAAAGCAACTGAAATTGCCCTTCAGTTGCTTTTCGTATTTATATGTGAATATACTCATCCAATTCACTTATCTACTTTTTAACACGGTAATTCTTCTAATGTCAAAGGTTTACCTAGTCTATTATATTCACTTTCACTTTTTTATTAGCTACCACCTTAACTCAATATCAAATCTACCAATTCTTGTGCTTCTACTTTTCCGAAATAGTGTACTAAGTCTATACTTTCTAATGCTTCTAGTAAGTCTTCTTCCTTTACCCTTACTCCGATTAGTTTTTCCTCGACATCAGCAACATTACCTTTTCCGAAAAAGTCTCCGTAAATCTTAGCTTTTGTAATTCGTCCCGCTTCTACTTCCAGATTGAATTCGACAGTTCCAATTCCTAGACGAGCATCTCTGTTGTAATTATAACGCGGTGATTTTCCGTAATTCCAATCCCAGTTTTGATATTTTTTAGAAAGTAACTCATCGATTTCTCGCCAATCTTCTTCTGTAAGTTCATAACGTTTTATGTCTTCTAGTCTTTCACAATTAAATAGTCGACATAGGTATAAATCTTTGAAATCTACTACAGATAAATCTTTATACTCCTCATCTAAATACTCTCTAAGACCAGTAACCCTACTTCTCACCGAGTCAATTCCTTTTGATTCAATTTTCTTACGATTAGGTGTTAGTACATTAACCATCGCATCATAATCAATATCTAAAAGTAGCGTATATCCTCCGTAAATTTTTCCATTAACAAGAGTCATCGCAGCTCCGCTAACTTTCTTTCCATCGACAACAAGGTCATTTCGTCCTGTTTGTTCAACCTCACTCACACCTAAATCATGTAGGATATTTACCGCTGGTTCATAGAACTTTTTAAAATTACCATAGACATTACTATCGCCACTCATAATAAGGCAGATATTCACAGCACCTTCGTCTAAAAATACCGTTCCCCCTCCTGTATCACGTCTAACAAGGGTAATTCCGTGGGTTTTCATGTACTCATGGTTAATCTCTTTTTCTGCGTTTTGGAATAATCCTATCTGTACCTTCGGTTTGCAACAATAAGGAAATATAATATCCTCATCTAAATTCAATTTATTCAAAACATGTACTTGTATTGCTAAGGCTACTGCCCCGTCGTAAATATATTGTCCATTTCTTATTGGCTCTATTAAATACATAAGCACTCCTCATTTTTCACATTACAACACAAGCAGCTACCATTATCTAAGTTTCCCCTTACTTAACAGTAGCCGCTTCGCCTTAATAGTTTTTCATTCTTTAGTTACTATTTTCACTCTTCTATCATGGAGAGATTCTTAGTAATTTTCTTCTAATTTTCTAAATTCATCTCTAGTGTGTTGTGGCAGACTCTTACCGTAGTCCATCATAAGCACGATGTCTTTAAACGCAGCTTTTGGTATCGCTAGTCTTTCAATATCCTCCACACCTACATCTAGATTAATATCTTCCTCACGATTTTCTCGGAATTTAGCTACAAAGTCCGGTTCAGCAACAAAGACACTAGATAAACCTATCATCTCAGCATGCATAATAGCTTCACGACTTTTTTCTATACTATTAATTCCACCAGTTGCCATCAAAGGAACACGTCCTGCTAGATGTTCATGAACTACCTCATTAATCAAACGCCCTTCGTTAGGACCTTCAGCACGAACTTTATTTAGATAAATATTTTGACCCCAACTCGCTATCGCAATATAAGATAACGGCACTCTTTCTAGTATCCAATCTGTAAGTTGATTGAACTCTTCGACAGTATAACCAATTATCGCACCACGCGTTTCTTCTGGAGTCGCTCTATATCCTAGAATAAAATCTTCAGGTGCTTCATTTTTTATAACTTCATATACCTCTTCAAACACTTCAAGGATGAATCGAGCTCTATTTTCTAATGAATCTACACCATATTCATCATGGCGTTTATTCGATACTGTTGAGAAAAACGTCTGTAACATTAGTTTTTGTGCTGTTGATATTTCTACCCCTGCAAAACCTGCGCGTATCGCTCTTCTCGTAGCATCTTTGTATTTTTGTTTAATCTCATCGATCATCTCATGAGACAACTCTTCTACCTCATGTTCAAACGGAAGATGCAATTTCAACTTACTAGGACCATAAACTTTATGATTTACCCCATAGTAATTCGCACCCGCACCTGAATAAGTCAGTTGCAGAATAGCCTTTGCTCCAGCGTCCTGCATAGCATTCGCCATCTTAGTGAGTCCTGGAATACAGCTATCATCATGTGCTCCGAAACCAAACTCGAACAACTGCCCATCAACATCGACATAAGCCGCACCAGTTACTTGTAGCGGCGCCGACTTCGCACGTCTTAAAGCATAATCCAAATCCTCTTTTGTTATAATTCCATCTTTTGTAGAAGAATTAGTCGTCATCGGTGATAGTACGAACCTATTTTCTAACTGAACACCGTTTGCTAGTTTTATGGGAGTTAATAATTTTTCCATAAACTCACACCTCTTTTACATAGTTTGTATAACTAGCTTAAGATTAAATCTACTAATTCTTTAGCTTCTACATTTCCGAAGTAGTGAGTTAAATCAACGCTTCCTAATGCTTCTAGTAAGTCTTCTTCTTTTACTCTTACTCCGATAAGTTTTTCTTCTACGTCACGTACGTTACCTTTACCGAAGAAGTCTCCGTAAATTTTCGCTTTTGTAATACGTCCTTCTTCAACTTCTAAGCTGAAATCAACTGTTCCAATCGCAAGGTGAGCATCACGGTTGTAGTTGTAACGTGGTGATTTTCCGTAGTTCCAATCCCAGTTACGGTATTTTTCATCTGCTAATTTTTCAATTGCAGCCCAGTCTTCATCAGTAAGTTCATATCTTTTCGCATCTTTAATATCTTCGATTCCCATTAATCCGCAGATAATTAAGTTTTTGAACTCATCGATTGTTACGTTTTGGTATTCAGGTTTTAATAGTTCACGCATACCCATTACACGTGCTCTTACTGATTCAATACCTTTTGATTCGATTTTTTTACGGTTTGGAGTTAAAGCATTAACCATCGCTTCGTAGTTTACATCAAGAAGTAATGAATATCCTCCGTAGATTTTACCACGAACTAATGTCATCGCAGCTCCACTTACTTTTTTACCACGAGCAGTTAAGTCATTACGACCTCTTTGTTCAACTTCTGTAGCTCCTAAGCTGTGAAGTACATCTACTGCTGGTTGATAGAATTTTTTGTAGTTTCCATATACATCAGTATCCCCAGGCATTAAGAAACATACGTTAACAGCACCGTTATCAACGTACACAGCTCCACCACCTGTATCACGACGAACTAGGATAATATCTTTTTCTTTCATGTAGTCGTGGTTTACTTCAGTTTCAGCATTTTGGAATAATCCGATTTCTACTTTTGGTTCGCAGTAATATGGGAAGATTACAGTCTCATCGATATCGATGTTGTTAAGCACGTAAACTTGCATCGCCATTACTAGCGCTCCATCTGGTAAATATTTTCCGTTTCTAATTGGTTCTATTAAATACATAATTCTTTCTCCTTTATTTGTTAATTTTTGTTAATGTATTTTTTTAGCTAATATTAAATTATATCGCGCGAAATTTATGCGCATTGTACTATGTTTAGAGTTATCTAATAGAAATTCTAATCCACACTATTTTTCCAACAACTCTTCAACTTTTAAAGTTAAGTCCTTACTATTTTGGTTAAACCACAATACTCTAGAAGCAATTCTTTCTGGGAATTGATATTTCTTCTGATTCATAGTAACCATTAAAGCATCTGGATTTTTATCAAGTTCTCTATAAAATGGATATTTTATAAACTGAGGTGTCGTAAACCCTACTCCTATTTCGATAAACAATGTTTTCTTATCACGATTATTTTCTAAAAATTCATTGTATTTATCAAGATGTTCGAAAAAAATTGGATCTTCTACCATTCCTTTTTCAGCATTACGCTTATTGACCTCAAGCGGCGCTCCACATTCTGGACAAAGTGGAATAGATCTATAGTCAACTTCCATATTTTCCTGTTCCACAGCCAGTTTACGCATTAAAGCTTCATCTTGGTAAGTCTTCGCATGGCAATGCTTACTGCACTGCATAAGTCCATACTTCCCTTGAATATGGAATACTTTATCCATATCATAACCCGCAACATCAAAAGCATTATCGGCATTTGTCGTAATGATATGATAATTTTTATCCTTTAGGATATTTTTTAATGCTAAATAACTCGCACCTACAGGTTGATCAAAGTAATTTAGCAAGACGAAACGACTTTGAAATGCCCAATATTCCTGTGAACTTGGAAAGTCAAACAGACTCGCCTGTAACATGTCTAAAAACTTATATTTTTCCACAAAGTCTTTAAAGTTACTCGTAAATCTCTCTCCAATATAAGTAAAACCATCCGCAGCTGACATTCCAGCTCCTATTCCTATGACTATCGCCTCAGCTTCTTCTATTAGCTGTGCTAGTTTTTCGGCATTGTTTTCTTCTAACTCTATCGCCTTCCAAGTCATTAATTTTTCTCCTCTTTTTCCATTAGCTCTTTAGCTAAAATCTCAATAATATTTTTTCTTCTTTCTATCGTTGGTACTAAAGGTATACACATCAACTCTTCTAATTCGAATTCCGTAGCTAAGTTTTTAAGTTTTTCTATCACCGTTTCCTTCGTACCCCAGACTAAACGTGTTCTGTTTTTTTCTACTTTTTCTATATCCGCTTCTGTAAACTCGTACTCTTTCGCTGTTTGGATACCTGGGAATCTGTCAAACTCTGTAAATTCTTTCTTACCAAGAAGCCAGACATCCAAGCAGCGTACTAAGTCTTTTGCCTCCTGTTCATCTTCCCCTATCGCAATAAATACCGCAACCACATCTTGTGGTGTTTTTTGTTGCTTGCGCATTTTAGCACGATAAGTATTTAAGCATCTTTTAGCCGTTTCTATATAATCTACAGCCTGATTAAAGAATAGACCATACACGTAGTTTTGTCCTAGCTCCGCGGCTAGATTCGCACTCTTTTCACTAGTAGATAATAACCACATCGGACTTACCTTCGCTTCCGGTGGTTGAACTAATGTTTCAGTTCCTGTAAGAAGTTCTAGTAATTCTCTACAGCTATCATTGTACTCTTCTCTTGTTATAGGTGTCGTATCCATCAACGTCTGAACTGCTTTGGTTCCAGGATTATTCCCTATCCCAAGATTTACCCTATTTGGATATAGAGCACTTAGAAGTTTGATCCATTCGCTAATTTTATACGGTGAATAGTGAGGAATCATTATTCCTCCTGAACCTATTTGTATCTTTTCTGTATTTTGAAGAAGGTGCAACATTAATAATTCCGGACTACTACTAGCCAGTGCCGGCACCTGATGATGCTCAGCCATCCAAAAACGACTATAACCTAACTCTTCAGCTAGGCGAGCCAGTTCAGTACTCTCTTCTATAGCTTCTATTGCACTCTTTTCTTCATCTACAATAGCATAATCTAAAATACTAAGTTTCATATTATTATCCTCTTATGTTTTACATTTATTTTATAATCAGGTCTGACTCGAAAATCATGATTTCGAAGAAATCGATTTTTCCGTGTCATCCCTCTTCTTACATTTTTATTATGATTTACATAATTCTTAATACTTATTTTTTTATAAGGCTAGTAAAAAATTTATCTATTCTTAAATTCATTTTCACCTTTTTATTCGTCTAATAATCTGATATAATAAATTGTAAGAAAACCTTTTCTGAAACTACAAACTTATTATAACACATTTTCAGTAAAAGTACAGGCACCTAGCACCACTAGTTTAAATTTTTTATAAAAAAATTATGGTGATTTAATCTATTTAACTTTTATAGATTTACATAAATAAAAGAGAAGTTACTGCAGATTTTAGTACTTCATTTCTTATCACTTATATATTGGTTCTAGCTGTATGTTATTTACATTACTTAAAGGGGTATTTTTTATGAAATCAAAATTATTAACACCTGTTAAATTAGCTAACGGAATAGAACTAGAAAATCGCTTCGTTCTTTCTCCTATGACTACGAACTCTTCTACCGCAGAAGGATTCATTACAGAGGAAGATCTTCTTTATGCCGAAAGACGAAAAAATACAGCGCCTTTACAGATCACCGGAGCCGCTTATATAAATCTTGAAGGTCAACTTTTTGAATATGGTTTTAGCGTCCATGATGATGCTTGCATTCCAGGACTTAAAAAGATGGCACAAGCTATGAAATCTGGTGGAGCAAAAGCTATCCTTCAGTTAACACACGCAGGACGTTTCGCTAACCATTACGTTACTACAAATAAGCGCGCTGTCGGTCCAAGCTATATGGAACTTAACTCTCCTGTAGAACATATCGTTCATCCTCTTTCTATAGAAGATATACAAAAAATAAGAGAAGATTATAAGCGTGCTGCAAGTCGTGCTATTGCAGCTGGTTTCGATGGTTTAGAAATCTCTAGCGCACAACGTCTTCTATTACAGACATTCTTCTCTACCTTCTCTAATGAACGTCATGATGAGTACGGAGTGGATACATTAGAAAATCGCTCGCGCTTCATCCTTGAAGTTTTTGAAGATGTATATGAGGTAATCAAAAAAGAAGCACCGAAAGACTTTATCTTCGGTTATCGTGCAACACCTGAAGAAACACGTGGTGAAGAAGTTGGTTATACTGTTGAAGAATTTAATCAACTTACAGATTGGTTATTAGAAAGAGTCCCTCTATCTTATATGGCCATTGCCAGCTGGGGCCAAAATATTTATCTAAACACAGTACGTGCTGAAGGTCCACATCACGGTCGTCTTATCAACGAAGTTGTCTATGAGCATTTAAATGGAAGAATTCCATTAATCGCATCGGGAGGAATCAATACTGTAGAAAAATGTGAAGCAGCTATACTACACGCAGATATGATCGGATTATCTTCACCATTTGTCGCAGAACCAGACTTTGTAGAAAAATTAAAATCAAATCATATAGAAGATATAAATCTAGATGTCGGTGTTGAAGACATAGAACGTCTAGCTATTCCTAAGGCTGCATTTAAAGATATCGTCCTTATGATGGACTACGGTAAAAGTTTACCTCAACACACTAGAGATGAATTTAGAAAATTAGAGGAAAACTATTAATACTATATACTTTAGAAGAAATTCAAAAATTCAGATTCGAACGTCTTAATTTTTGAGTTTCTTATTTTATTCAATAAAAATTTGATACTTTATGTAACCTACATATTCTTTTAAAAATTTAACACTTATTTATCTCATCACATATAAATTTCCTTTTAAAATACCATTTTTCTTAGTTACATAAATTAATATTTAAACTACTCATAACTTTTGTAACAGAAATTTAATATTTAATTTTTTTAAACAATTATGCTCTCTTATTAATAATTATATTTATATTTTTATCAAGGTTTCAAACCTTTACAAATCTCTTTATTAATATGCTTACATTTTATCTTTCAATAATTTATTGTTTGTTTTTTAATATAACAATATTTAATTTATAATTATATAATTTCTGGTTTACTATATACATTATAAACTTATATAACTTACCAAAGTCCTTGTTTTATAGCTTTTTATCTAGTATAATAGGAATTATGAATACACTAATTGTCTCTGAACGTTCTATTTATAAAATAAAATCGAACATTTTAGAAACGAAGTCATTATTATAATTTAAAGAAAAAGGGGATTTGTTTTTATGATAACAAAAAGAAAATATTCATTACGTAAATTTAAGGTTGGTGTAGCATCTGTACTTGTTGGTATCGGTGTTGCGACTACTGGAGCAGCTGTAGCTCATGCTGCAGAAACACAACCAACAGCAACAGAACAACCAGCAGCATCTCAACCTGCAACTGGAACTACAAACACAACTGCTGAAACTCCTAAATCAGAAGTTACAAGTCCAGAAATTAAACAAGCTGAAGCTGACGCTAAAGCTAAAGAAGCAAAAGTTACTGAAGCTCAAGCAAAAGTAGATACAACTACTACTGCAGCTACTGAAGCAACTACTAAACTAGAAGCTGAGAAAAAAGAAGCTGCTGACGCTAACACTGCAAAAACTGAAGCTGAAAAAGCTAAAAAAACTGCTGATGATGAATTAGCTGCGGCTAAAGAAAAAGCTGCTGAAGCTGACGCTAAAGCTAAAGAAGAAGCTAAAAAAGAAGAAGACGCTAAAAAAGAAGAAGCTGATTCTAAAGATGCTTTATCAAAAGCTTTAGATCAATTAGAAAAAGATATCGATGCTGATGCTAAAATTACAAATAAAGAAGAAGCTAAAAAAGCATTAGGTAAAGAAGATATCCTAGCTGCTGTTCAATCTGGTGATTTAAAAGCTGGTGATGTTCTTAAAGAATTAGCTGATGATAACGAAAAAGCTGAAGCTAATAAAGAAACTGAGAAAAAATTAAGAAATAAAGAACAAGTTGATAGTGCTACACCCGCTACAACTCCAGCTGAAGAAGCTAAAACTAAAGATCAACTTCCAAAAGATATTAAAGCTGGAATTGATAAAGCTGAAAAAGAAGATGCTGCTCGTCCTGCATCAGAAAAATTACAAGACAAAGCTGATGACTTAGGTGAAGAAATCGACGCTCTTAAAAAAGATGCTGAAGCATTAAAAGCTGAAGAAGATAAAAAAGCTGCAGCTCTTAAAAAACAAGAAGATACATTAAAAGAAGCTAAAGAAGCTTTAAAATCTGCTAAAGACAACGGTTCTTCTAGTGATATCGTTACTTTATTAGATAAAGCTGTAAAAGATATCGAAAAAGCTAAAGAAGCTGCACAAGACGCATTCGATAAAGCTGCTTCAGATACTCAAGCTTATGCTGAAGAACTAAACAAACTTACTGACGAGTACAATAAAACTCTAGAACAAGTAAAAGCTGCTAAAGAAGAAGAAGCTAAAAACCCACCTAAAAAAGAAGAACCAGCACCTGAAGCTCCAAAAGAAAAAACAGAAGCTGAAAAAGCTGCTGAAGCTAAAAAAGAAGCTGACGCTAAAGTTGCTGAATTAGAGAAAAAAGTTGCTGAAGAAGCTAAAAAAGTTGAAGAAGCTACAACTAAAGCTAAAAAAGAAGCTGACGATGTAACAGCTGCTGAAACTGCAAAAACTGTAGCAGACAAAGCTAAAGCTGATGCAGAAGCTGAATTAGCTAAAGCTAAAGAAGAAGCTGAAAAAGCAAAAACTAAAGTTGAAGAACTTAAAAAAGAAGAAAAAGACAACTTAGAAGCTCTTAAAGCTGCTTTAGATCAACTTGAAAAAGATGCAGAAGCTGAAATTAATAAAAATGCTAAAATCACTGACAAAGCTAAAGCTATCGAAGAAGCTAAAGCTGCAATTGGTAAAGACGCTTTACTAAAAGCTATCCAAGATGGTGTTATCACAGCTACTCAAGCTGCTAAAGAATTAGAAGATCAAAATACGACTGCTGAAGCAACTAAAGATCAAAATCCTCAAGCAGACGAAATCGGTGCTACAAAACAAGAAGGTAAAGCACTATCTGAGCTTCCAGCTGCTGATAAAGAAAAATTAGATGCTGCTTACAACAAAGAAGCTAATAAACCAATCGTTAAAAAACTTCAAGATATCGCTGATGATATAGCTGAAAAAATCGAAAAATTAACTAAAATAGCTGATAAAGACAAAGCTGATGCTACTGAAAAAGCTAAAGCAGTAGAAGAAAAAACTGCTGCATTAAATAAACAAAAAGAAACATTAGAAAAAGCTAAACTAGCTCTTGAAACAGCTAAGAAAAACAATGCTGAACAAGCTATTCAAGATGGATTACAAGATGCTGTAACTAAATTAGAAGCAGCTGTTGCTTCTGCTAAAACTGCCGCTGATGAAGCTCAAGCTAAATTCGACGAAGTTAACGAAGTAGTAAAAGCATACAAAGATGAAATCGACAATCTAACTGACGATTACAACGCAACTTTAGGTTATATCAACAACTTAAAAGAAGTTCCTAAAGGTGAAGAACCAAAAGACTTCGCAGGTGGAGTAAACCCTGGTGATGCTCCTACTGGAGATAATGGATCTGACTTTAGCGGTGGAGTAAATGATGCAACACCTCCTACTGTAGCTGAAGCACCTGAGTTCACTGGTGGGGTAAATCCTGCTGATGCTCCTGTAGCTGAAGAAAAACCTGAATTTACTGGTGGAGTTAACGGAGTTGAACCAGCTGTTAACGAAGTTCCTGAATTCACTGGTGCTGTTAACGATGATAATGCACCTACTCAACCTACTGATCCTGAATTCAACGGAGGAGTGAATGATACAACACCTCCTACTGAACCTAACAAACCAGAAGGAGAAGCTCCAAAACCATCTAAACCTGAAGCTTCAAATGGTGATGCACTTGTACAACCAGAACTTCCTGAATTCAAAGGTGGAGTGAACGCTGTTGCTCCTGCTATTAACGAAGTTCCTGAGTACGGTGCTAACAATCCTGAAATCAAAAAAGTCTTAAAAGAATTAGAAGATATTCAACAAGCTATTGATGCTGGAAATAAAGATCCTAAATTACTTGAAAGACGTCAAGAATTACGTGAAGCTTTCGACATCTTAAGTCAAAACTTACCAGCTATCAACGAAGTACCAGCATTTGACTTATCTAAACTTGGAAGTGCTCACCCTGGAGCAGACTTCGGACAAAAAGCTCCTGAAGTTAAAGAACCAGCTAAAGTTGAAGCTAAAAATGTAAAATCATTACCAAACACTGGTATGAATTCTTCTAGCACTACAGCTCTAGGATTAAGCTTAATCGGATTAATCGGTCTTGCTGTAAGACGTAAACTTTCTAAATAAGCAATTAGTGTATAAAAAACTTTAAAGAGTATGGATTTCCATACTCTTTCCCTTTTTCTTTCAAAAAATAATAGGAATCAGTATCGATTCCTATTATTTTTTTAACTATTTATTTTTCTTAGTTTTTAAAACACCTGCTAATAGTAACATAAGCATTCCAAGTGCTGCCGTTTCAGCTTCTTTTTCACCTGTATTCGGTAATTTAACATTCTCTTTTTTATGAACTTCAGGTGTTGGTTTCTCTTCTAATTTTGGAACCTCTGGTGTTGCCGGTTTTTCTGGTACTTTTGTTTGTGGTACTTTTGGTACTTCTGGTGTTTTTGGTTTTTCCGGTACTTTCGGTACTTCTGGTGTTTTTGGTTTTTCTGGAGTTTTTGGTTGTTCTTTAGGTTTCTGTGGAACTTTTGGTTTTTCTACTTTTTTATACACTACTTTTGTATCTACTCCAGGATCTTTCGGTAATACGCTTTTTACTGTTGGTACATACCCTTTTACCTCTGGTACTGGTGTTTCCAATACTTTTGTTGGATCTGCTAAATCATTTAAATACTGTGGTGTCTCTACTTTTTCTATCGGATTTCCTTTTTCATCTACCGGTACTATTTTTCCTAAGTGTTTATACGTTACCGTATCTGTTACCTCTGGTTTCTCTATAGTAACCTCTTTTCCACCTGCTTGTTTTTTATCTGCGAAATATCCTTTAACTACAGGCACATTCACACTACTATATGCATGTGTTTTTTCATTCCAAACTGTTTCTTTTGTTGCGACATGATATTTACCTTTAAATTTATAATCATCTTGAACATTTGTTTCCGGCGCTTTTCCTTCAACTCCAACAAATTCTACGACTTGTTTTGTTCCTTTTTCTACATCAGTAATTTTTTCTTTATATACTACTTTTGTATCAACTCCAGGATCTTTCGGTAATACGCTTTTTACTGTCGGTACATACCCTTCTAACTCTGGTACTGGTGTTTCCAATGCTTTTGTTGGATCTGTTAGGTCGTTTAGATAATCAGGTGTCGGAGCTTTCTCTATTGGATTTCCTTTTTCATCTACCGGTACTATTTTTCCTAAATGTTTATACGTTACCGTATCTGTTACTTCTGGTTTTTCTGGTGTAACTTTTTGTCCACCTGCTTGTTTTTTATCTGCGAAATATTTCTCTACTACTGGAACATCTACACTATTGTAAGTATGAGATTTTTTATTCCAAACTGTTTCTTTTGTTACGACATGGTATTTACCTTTAAATTTATAATCATCTTGAACGTTTGTTTTCGGTGCTTTTCCTTCTGCTCCAACAAATTCCACAACTTGTTTTGTTCCTTTTTCTACATCAGTAATTTTTTCTTTATATATTACTTTTGTGTCTACTCCAGGATCTTTTGGCATCACGCTTTTTACTGTTGGTTCATATCCTTCTAACTCTGGCACTGGTGTTTCCAATGCTTTTGTTGGATCTGTTAAATCATTTAGATACTGTGGTGTTTTCGCACCAGTTATTGGATTACCTTTCTCATCTACCGGTAATATTTTCCCTAGCTCTTTATACGTTACCGTATCTGTTACTTCTGGTTTTTCCGGTGTAACTTCTTTTCCACCCGCTTGTTTTTTATCTGCAAAATATTTTTCCACCACTGGAACATCTACACTACTGTATGTATGTGTTTTTTCTTTCCATGTAGTTTCTTTTGTTTCATCATTATATTCCCCTAAGAATTTGTAATCATCTTGAACGTTTGTTTTTGGTGCTTTACCTTCCGCTCCAACAAATTCCACTACTTGTTTTGTTGCTTTTTCTACACCATTTATATACTTCTCTACATCAAAAACAAGATTATGACCCGGAGCAAACTTATCAGCTTCTATATTTATATTAGGATCAACAGCTAGTTTTCCATTAACTTCTTGAAGTTTAACTTTCACACCTACTTCTTCTGATACGTAAGGTTCTTCCATAAACTTATGAACTACTACTTCTCTAGTTTCTACTCTATCTAACCCTTTATTTACAAATCTATAACCTTTTGGTAAATCAGGTAAAGTTGTTATACCAGCTCTAGTAGCATCCTTTTGATCATTATCATATAATTTTTCCGCAACTATTTCTTTAGTTTTTACATCACGGTATTTTATTTCACCTAATTCTACTAAATCTATATCAACTTCTTTTTCTACTTCATCTGGTGTCGCAGCGGCTTTTGGAGCCTCTTTCTCTAATGCAAAGTACCCTGGAGTTACTGGTGCAGGTACTTTTGAAAGATCTGCTTTATCAACTACATTATTATTACTATCTACTATTTTATCGACACCGTCTGGATTTCCCCCTTCAGGAATTTCTGATATCGGTGGTAACCCAGCATTTACTGTCGATACCGGTACACCTTCGTTACTTGCAGCATATACCCTATCACCCGCATTAGCACCAGCTAAAATAAACAATCCTATTATAACTGATACTACCCCTATACTATATTTTCTAATTGAAAATTTATTATTGTTCTTCATTATATTTCCTCCTAAAAATTACATCTAACATGTAATTATTTCTATATTCTTAGTATACACCCAAAGAAAATAATTGTCAATTTAACATATAACACAAATATTATAACAAACCTACTTATTTCCTTATTTAAAAGCGTTGATTTTCTCAAAAACAAACGTTTTCCAATTATGTAAACAAGATTTTTTTATTAATATATATTACAACCTTAATATATCTCTAATTCCCAAAAACAGTAAAAAATCAGACTCAAAATAAGTGTTATAAATCTATTTTACAACTACTTTTTCTGAGTCTGAGTGTCTATTATTTTATTCTTGTTAATCTTTTTACTGTAGTTTGGACAACATTTAAAGGCACCGCTTCTTTAGTAATTACACTTGTATCTAGACCAAACCATTTTTCCGGCGTCACCGTAATTTTTTTCAGTTTCAACCTTAATCCCATAATGAAATTATCAAATGAAGATAAGCCATTGCTGTTACCCAATACTTCCTCAATTAATACGAATCTGAAGTCTCCTACTGTTTCAGCTTTTCCTCTTAAGTTATACTTAGTTGGTTGCAATTCTAACTCGTTATCTTCTAATAAATCACCTATTACTTGACGCATAAACATATTAACTCTTTGATTTTCTCTAAATCCTAGATTAAAGGTAATTTTGAATATTTTTTTATCACTAAATTTAGTAACCTTATACTCTCTTCTATACGGTTCGTCTAGCACATTTATATGAACGAAGAAGTAGACATTAGCCCTTTTAGGCTGTTTATTCAAAATCGAATATAATACTGCGTAATCTACATCTTCTTCTTGCTTTGCTCCCGTTAAATATACTAGGTTTGTCGCATATTTTGGTACGCTTTTATCCATACTTAATTTCAACAGTTGTTTCGTATAATTTTTGACAGTTAAATACTGACTCTCACGCTCTTTAATTTCTGTTCCTTTATACCAAATAAACATAATTGAGAATATTAACAAGGCAATAAATACAGTTATATATCCACCATTTACAAATTTCAAACTATTTGCATATAAGAAAAACAGTTCCTCTATTCCAAAGAATAATAAGAAAATTAGCGCAAAAGTTTTTCTGTCTTTCACTTTGTATAAATATATACTTAATAGTAACGTCGTTACAAACATCGTTACACTAATGCTTAATCCATACGCAGCTTCCATATTACTACTTGTTCTAAAGAATAATACTACACAGCTACTGCAGATAAATAATATTATATTAACCGCAGATACATAAACTTGACCTTTTAATTCTGTAGGATATTTTATCATTAATTTAGGGAAGAGATTTAATTTTATCGCCTCTGATATTAGCGTAAATGATCCTGTGATTAAACTTTGGCTCGCTATTACCGCAGCAAGTGTCGCAAGTACTACCTGAAATACTATAAAACTATCTGGCACTATCGCAAAGAACGGATTTTTTGTCGCACTATAATTTGTTGATAACAGATATGCCGCCTGACCGAAATAGTTCGCAAGTAAGCACACCTTTACAGAAAACCACGCCATTCTGACATTTTTTCTACCACAGTGACCTAAATCTACATATAAATCCTCGGCACCTGATACACATAAAAATACCGCTCCTAATAGAACAAAAACACCAGGATAACTAATTAGCAACTGTAATGCATATTTAGGATTTACAGCTTTTAATATCTCAGGTCTAGTGCTAATAGATTTCACTCCCCAAAATAATAGTGATAAAAACCATAAACTCATTATAGGTCCAAATAGCGAACCTATTTTTTTCGTTCCAAAACGTTGAAATGAAAAAATAAATACGAAGATAATAAGCACTAAGACTATTACATCGTTAGTATTTATAGAAGGTATAATATCATGTAAACCTTCAACCGCAGATGTAACCGTAATGGCAGGTGTTATTATCCCATCCGCAAGAAGTGTTGCTCCTCCTATCATCGCTAAAAGCGCTACACTACGTCTTGTTCTATTTTTTATTAAAGCGAAAAGTGAGAATACCCCACCTTCCCCTTTGTTATCTGCCTTAAGTGCTATCATTACGTATTTCGTCGTAGTCTGTAAGGTCATTACCCAAAATATTAAACTAACAAAACCTAGAACTAAGTTTTCATTCATCATCGCATCAGTATTATTGACAAATGATTTCATAACATAGAGAACCGAAGTTCCTATATCACCGAATATTATTCCTATTGTTATTATTACACCAAGAAAAGTTAATCTTGATTTATCCATATATTCAACCTCTTATATAATAAGTTAACATAAAATTACTTCTATAAAATTAGTAATTTTATTATAAATATAATTATATTCCTCTTATAGTTAAAGTCAATAGTAAGTATATTGTTTTTTTATCATTACATAAAAGAGATTTTTCTCTATAAAATCAATAAAATTAATATTTAGAAAATAATTATTCTAAAAATATTTTCTAATTTATTATGAGTTTACATAATTTTTTGTGCTTTTAAGACATTATTTTTTTTAAAAAATATTACAATTAAAAAATTTGTATTTTACATTATTAGCTCTCCTACATTAATATAACACCTTAAATTTCCCCATTAAAAAACTATTAATTTTTCTTTTTATAAAAACTACTAAAAACACCTTTAAATTAATTTTGAAAACTTTTACTTTTCTACTTTACAAACCTATTTAAAAAGTGTTAAAATTAACTTAAAGGAAATTTAACACATTAAATTTAAAGATAGAATTTTTTCAAAAAAAAGGGGTGCTATTATGCTAATAAAAAGTAAAAAAGTTTGGTCAAGCGGACAATTTCTTCCTCTTATTGTAGAAGTAGAAGATAAAAAAATTACTGCTGTTTATGACTATGATGCATTCGATAAAGTAGATTATGATTTCGGATCTAATCGTATTTTACCTGGCTTTATAGATGTTCATACTCATGGAGCTTATGGTTATGATACTAATGATGTTAACGAAGAGGGGCTTCGTAACTGGACTAAAAATATCGTTTCTGAGGGAGTAACATCATTTTTACCAACAACAATTACACAAACTGAAGAAGTTCTTCTAAAAGCTGTTGCTAATGTAGCAAAAGTATATGAAGAAGGTTACGAAGGTGCCGAAATTTTAGGTATTCACTTCGAAGGTCCTTATCTTGATGTAGAAAAACGTGGTGCTCAGCCTTTAAGTTGTATCCAAACACCAAGCGTTGAACAATTTAAAAAATTCCAAGCAGCTAGTAAAAATCTAATTAGACTTATTACTATTGCTTGCGAAAAAGACATCGACTACAAACTTACTAAATACCTTGTAAGCCAAGGAATTCGCGTAAGTCTAGGACACTCTGCTTGTAACTATAAAGAAAGTTACCTAGCATTTGCTAACGGTGCAACTTCTCAAACTCACGTTTATAACGGAATGGTTGGTTTCCATCACCGTGACGGGGGTCAAGTAGGCTTCGCATTACGTGCACGTGATGCTTACGGAGAAATTATCTGCGACGGTATCCACTCTACTACAGATGCGTTGAACACATACTTCACAGCTAAAGGACGTGATCACGGAATTATGATTACCGACTCATTATGTGCTAAGGGTTGTGGACGTGGTTCTTACATCTTTGGTGGAGAAAATATGGAAATATATGAAGATGGTAGTGCTCACCGCGATGACGGCCGTTTAGCAGGTTCTACACTTAGAGTTATCGATGGACTACGCGTCTTAATTGAGGATGCTTTAGTTCCTGTAGATGCTGCCATTAACTCTTGTACTAAAAACCCAGCAGAAATGTTAGGCTTTGCCGATCGTAAAGGTAAAATCAAAGTTGGCTACGATGCTGACCTTGTTGTTATTAGCCCTACATACGAAGTACTAACAACTTTCGCCCGTGGAGAAGAAGTTTATAAAAAAGAAGATTAAAAAGTAAGGGGTAATTCTATGAAATATTTAGTTTTTGATTCTAAACAAGAAGCTTCAAAAGAAGCGTACAAAATTTTAAGAAGTTTAATTGATGAAAATTCAACACTAGGACTTGCTACTGGTGGATCACCTACAGGTTTATACGCAGAAATGATCGCAGACCACAAAGCAGGGAATTTTAGCTATAAAAATGTAAAATCGTACAATTTAGATGAATACGTAGGTATCAGCTATGATCACCCAGAAAGTTACCATAAATTCATGGAAACTAATCTATTCGATCATATCGATATAGAAAAAGAAAATACGCATGTTCCTGATGCAAGTGCTGAAGATTTAGAAAGTGCTCTTAAATCTTATCAAGAAACGCTTAATAATGCTAATATAGACGTTCAACTACTAGGTGTCGGCTCAAATGGTCATATCGGATTTAACGAACCAGGTACATCTTTTGACACTGGAGTACATATTGTTGATTTAAAACAAGAAACAATAGAGGCAAATTCTAGATTCTTTAATAATGATATTAATCTAGTACCAAAACAAGCTGTAACAATGGGAATAAACGATATTATGAAAGCTAAACACATAATCTTATTAGCTTTTGGTAAAGCTAAACAACAAGCGATTAAAAGTTTAGTAGCTGGTGAAGAAATAACTGAAGATATTCCTTGTACTGTTCTAAAAAATCACCCAAGTGTATATGTAATAGTAGACAAAGAAGCAGACTTTAAATAACAAAATTTGTGGGAGTGGCCCTCGACTAAACAAAAATCATCAGTCGATCCCTCCCACTATAATAAATACATCAATGTAAGCGTTTGATTTTAAAAAATAATAGGGAGGTACTAAAAATATATGAGTACACAACTTAAATGGACAAATATAGCTACTGTAGCGGCTCAAAAAGGCTACGAAAATAATATAGGTACAGCAGGATTAGTTAAAGGAGTATTAGGTAATAAACTAATCTTTGGTGGAGGTGCTAACTTCCCAGGTGGTCTTCCTGTAGATGGTGGAGTTAAAGTAAATCATAAAGATGTATATCTATATGAAGAAACAGCTGATGGAGTAACTTTATTAGATCAAATTCAATTTGATTACCCTCTAGCATATGGACCAAGTGCAGTGCATAAAGATACACTATACTACATCGCGAATAAAACTGAAACATCATCAGAATTATTAGCATTCACTGTTGTTGATAATAAATTAAAAGTAGAAGTTGTAGATACACTTCCACTTACTGTAGAAAATGTTATCGCAAAAGTTCACGACAGTAAACTATACTTCGGTATAGGATCTATTAATGGCTCAAACAATAATGAACTTTATACATATGATTTAGCAACTAATAAATTTGAAGTCTTTTCAGAATTTCCTGGGAAATTACGTAATCAAGCTGTAAGCTATGTATATAATAATGAACTTTATGTATATGGTGGAGGTGCTAGTGAAACTTATAACGATGGCTTTAAACTTAACTTAGAAACAAAAGAATGGACTCAACTTGCTGATGTTGTTATCGATAATGAAGAGGTATCTCTATTAGGTGCTGATTGGGCTCCTTTAAACGAACATGAACTTCTAGTAATCGGTGGCTTCAATAAAGATGTTTGGAAAGATGCAGTATTTAACTTAACAACATTACAAGGTGAAGATCACGCAAAATACCGTGATGCATACTTCAGACGTCCTGTAAGTGACTATAAATGGAATAAAAAAGAATTAGTATACAACTTAAATGAAAACCGCTGGTATCAACTAGAAGAAATTCCTTTTGAAGCTCCTTGTGGACATGCCTTATTAGCTACAGTTAATAACATTTATTCTATCATGGGTGAGATTAAACCGGCAGAAAGAAAACCATATATCCACAGAACAAAAAAATAATAATTTAGACTACCCTACAATTTAAGTTGGGTAGTCTAATAATTTATTTTTTAAAATTACCAATTTTAAAAACTTTATTAATTGCTCAAATAAATATTAATTAAAAATTCATATAAAAAAGCCATGAGTTTTATTCTCATGGCGGAGTTTTTCCTTATTCATGAAAAAAAGAAAAAACTAATCAAAAAAAGACCGTGTATATTTTCAATACACAGTGGTATTATACAATATTTTTCTTTTTTAGTCAATTTATTATAAATAAAAAAAGAACCTCCCAAAAGAAAGGCTCTCACTATTG
>NZ_JAPWCB010000013.1:0-57019 GCF_041433745.1 Gemella sp. 27098_8_149
AGCACTAGTAAAATTACCAGTGCTTTTAGGATTTAATAAAAATGAAAATTATATAAAATGATTTAATACATAGTTTCTTTATTAAAGAATATATACCTATTATACCATATAAATGCTGTTTTATCAATGTTTCATGTAATTACTTAAAATTACAAAGCATTTAAACGACTTTTAAACGTTCTGATTATCAAAGGGTGTAAATTACTTTACCTAACCTTTAAAAGTCTTACCACGTCCATTATATGATGTGATTTTTACCTAATCATTTATTAATTTCTTTGATATGTGCTAGATAGAAAGGAAATGATAAAAATGATTAAACAATATACAAAAAAATCAGACGGAAAGAAGTATTATACAGTACATATTTATCTTGGAAAAGATGAGATCACTGGAAAAGATAGATATACCACTAGAAGTGGTTTTAAAACTAAAAAAGAAGCTCTACTTTGTGAAGCTAAGATTAAAACTGAAATAGCTAATAATGGTTTATTAAATACAGATGTTACAACATTTAAAGAAATATATGAATTATGGTACGAGGGTTACCAACATACCATTAAAGAAAGTACTTTACTTGTTAATCAACACATCTTTAATTTACTACTTGATAAATTAGAAAATATGCAATTAAAAAAACTTACTCTACCTTATTGCCAAAAAATCATTAACAATTACAGCAAGAGTTTTTCACTTGCTGTTCTTAAAAAAATAAAGATCTATGGTAGCATGATTTTAGATTATGCTGTTAAGATGAAAGTTATTTACAGCAACCCTATGAAAGATGTATTATTACCTAAGAAAAAAGATGATATTACTTCAGATGATAAGGATAAATATTACTCTAAAGAAGAATTAAAACAATTTCTTGAATTAGTTGAGAGTGAACAGGATATAAAACTAACTGCAATGTTTAGGTTATTAGCATATACTGGTATTCGTAAAGGTGAGTTACAGGCTCTTAACTGGGATGATATTGATTTTACAAACAATATGATTACTGTTAATAAAACACTAGCATTGAATACTGATAAAAAGGTAGTTGTTCAAACTCCAAAAAGCAAAAGTAGTATAAGAAGTATTAGCATTGATGAGCAAACCGCTAATATTTTAAAACGTTGGAAACTCAAACAAAGGGAAAGATTTTTAATGATAGGTACTAGAATAAAGAAACATCAACCTTGTTTTACTGAAGAGATAACAAACTCTTATTTATACCTTAATTTTATGAATGCTAATTTAAAACGTATATGTAAGAAGAATGAATTTAAACTAATAAAAGTACATGGTTTTAGACATACACATTGTAGTTTACTTTTTGAAAGTGGCTTTACTATTCAAGAAGTACAAGATAGATTAGGTTACTCTGACTTAAAAACAACAATGAGTATTTATGCTCACGTAACAGAAAAACAAAGAGATAATATGGCTGATAAATTTGCTAAGTTTATGGCTTTATAATAATTACATTGTCAAAACATTGTCAAAAGGCAAAACAAAAAGCCTTAAACGTTGATACTTTAAGGCTTCTCTAACTTTATTATTTAGTTTCTCTGTGTAAAGTCACTTTTTTTAATCTTGGACAGTATTTTTTAAGTTCAATACGGTCTGGATTATTTCTTTTGTTCTTTTTAGTAATGTAGTTTCTGTCACCACATTCTGTACAAGCTAATGTTACATTTACGCGCATTAATATAACCTCCTATAAAATTTAATCTTAACAACTTTTTCATACAACAAAATATATTATAACATTACTTTATAAATATTTCTAGTATAAAATACAAAATTTTTAAATTTTTTTAAAGAAAAATATTTTTGACGTAAAAGCCCTCTACTGATTATTCACCAAATACTTTATAATAATCTTGTTTGAATTTTTCAATACCGATATCAGTTAAAGGGTGTTTAACCATTTGTTTAATTACATTATATGGAACAGTAGCAATGTCACATCCTAATTTAGCACATTCTGTAACGTGAATTGGATTTCTAACACTCGCTGCAATAATTTGTGTATCAATATCATTATTCGCAAAAATTTCTACTATTTCTTCAATTAATAATAGTCCATTATGAGCAATATCATCTAATCTACCTAAAAATGGAGATACATAAGTTGCTCCTGCTCTTGCAGCTAGTAAAGCTTGAGTTGGACTAAAGATTAATGTAACATTTGTTTTAATACCCTCTTTTTTCAGTACATTAACTGCCTTTAGACCGTCTTCTGTCATAGGAATTTTAACCACCATATTAGGATGAATTTTAGCAATTTCTCTAGCTTCTTCTACCATATCTTTCCAATCAGTAGTCGTCGCTTTAACTTCTCCACTTATTGGTCCATCTACGATTGAAGCAATCTCCTTAATAACTTCTTTGAAATCACGTCCTTCTTTAGCGATTAAAGATGGATTAGTAGTAACTCCACAAACCACCCCTAATTCATTAGCATTTCTAATATCTTCTACATTGGCTGTATCAATAAAAAATTTCATTATTATTGTTCCCCTCTCATTTGTTAATATAATAATCATATCACATTTGAAAAACGGTTTCAATTTTATAGCTTTCATTGCGTATATTTGTTTATTGTTTTTTAATTAAATATATGATAGAATAACACTATAATTAGGAGGCAGATGATGAAGAAATTTTTAGAAAAAGTACCATATTTAATTTTTTCTTTCTTTTTATTTATAATACTCCCTCTGTGTTCTTATTTTATATCGAATAGATCAGGTATGATAATATTACTACTAATTATCCTATACCCTGTTATTAGTTTTCTAATATCATTTCTATATGCATATAATAAAGAAGACTTTAGCTATATTTTCTCATTTATTATAGGAATTTTTTACATTATATCTTGTTTAATTATTTTAAACTTTGATATTCTTATATATGGTTTAGGATATATATTCTTCAGCCTTTGTGGGCAAGGAACTGGATTTTTAATTGGGAAGCTGCGTAGAAGTAAAAAAAGAGCTAAACAGAGTTAGTTAAAATCAATAAAAAAAGGAGAAGTGCTTTACACAGAGTAATCACTTTTCCTTTTTTATTATTTTATTTGAATAGACATTCTATATTTCATAGCCTAAAAGCATTCCACCTTCTTCTCCATAGAAACTACAAATCCCAGAAGTAGGCACAGTTATAAATTCTACATCAGAGAATCTTTCTTTTAATTTTTCTTCTATTTTTTTACATATATTTTCATTATTTCTATGAGTAATTACAACTCTTCCGCCTTTATATCCAGCCTTAATCATCTCATCAACTACTGTTGAAATAGCTTTTTTCTCTCCTCTTACTTTATGTAGTAAATGTAGAGTCCCTTCATTACTCGCCTCTCCTACCATACGCATATTTAATAATCCTACAACGGCAGCAGCAAGTTTAGATAAACGTCCATTCTTCACCAGATTATCTACTTTTTCTAGAGAAAAAATAAGTTTTGTATTTTTTTGGTACTCATTCATTTTTGAGACTACTTCATCGAAAGATAATCCTTCTTTAATTAGTTCATTTATCTTAAGAAGAAATAAGTCATTTTGCCCTCCTGCTGAAAGAGTATTTACAATATGAATATTAACATTCTCATTTTCTTCTTTTAACATTTTTTCGCCAATTACTGCACTATTATAACTTCCTGACATGCCACCAGTCAAAGTTAAAACTATTACATTTTCTGCACCTCTATATGCTGATAGATATGCCTCTGGACTTGGGCAAGCTGATCTTGCTGCTTCTGAACTAGCATACATTTCTCTCATCATTTCATCAATATCTAGATCTAAAGTATCTACATATACCTTATCCTCAATTTGCAATGAAAATGGCACTCTCTCATAAGTAACATTTTCAGCTTTATTAGGGATCTCTCTAAAATCGCATGCAGTATCAACTACAATCTTCCACTCCATCATTTACCTCCAAGTGTATTTATTTTAATTTTTCTACTAAATCATGGGTTTTTTTATATAATCTTACAGTATCACAAGCTGCAACTATTACATCTGCTAGTCCGTCTCTTTTTTCTCCATTCATACACATAACAAAGTTATCGTACATTTCTTCAGAACTACCTTCTAAAGTTAAACTATTTATTGTCTTACTAATTTCTTGAATTGAAAATACATTTTTTAAACATGTGATAACTATTAATCTTGCTAATTGTTTTCGATTATATTTTTTCTTAATCGGTTTATCCAGATGACCATTTTTAACATAATTATTTATCATTGCGGATGTTAAACCTTTATCATCATCTACAATTGAGGAGCTATCTAATTGATTTACGTATAATAACACTTGATCTAAATATAAGTCAATATTTGGTAACTCAGACCACTTCGGATATACTTTGTTCAAATCCTTGCCTCCTTCTTATCTAGTTTTGATAATCACATTATATAGTTTTCTAAAATATTAGTCAAGTGATTATACAAGTGAAAATAAAAAAGATTTTGTAGTATTTACATTTACTACAAAATCTTTTTATTATTTAGCTAAGTTAATTTTTTTACTAATTCCTCGTCTCATATATAGATAATAGAATAATACACCTAAGGCATAGGCAGCTAGACCAATTATCCATCCTATCCATAGACCTTCTATCCCAATACCTTGTTTAAAAACAAAATAGTAAGCTGTAGGGATTCCTACTAAATAATACCCTATAAACATTACAACACATATTGGTACTACTTTTTTATATCCACGTAGAACTCCTGCTAATGCTGAGGCAAATGAGTCGCAGATAGCAAAACCAATTGCGAATAATAATAATTCTGCCGTTAAAGTGATTACTCCACTATCATTAGTATAAAGATACGGGATTTTTGTATCGAAGAAGAACACTATTAATCCTGCTATACTAGAAAATATCATCCCCATTATTACCGTTAGTTTTGTATACTCTGTTGCCATTTTATAGTCTTTTGCTCCTACATGGAATGCTATTATAATTGTTGCAGCATTTGCAACACTAACTGGTAATGTATATAAAAATCCGGAGAAATTTAATGCCGCTTGATGGGACGCAATAACTGTCGTATCAAAACGTGACACCATTAAAGATAACGTTGAAAAAACAACCGTCTCAAGTGCTGTAGCTAAAGCTATTGGAATTCCTAGCTTAAAGATTTCTCCCCACTTTTCAAATTTAATTTTTTCTTTTTCAAATATTTTATACTTATTGATTTTAGGATTTGTTAAAACTATAAATAATGCAATGAAAAATAGTACTGTATACGTCACTGAAACAGCTACTGCATTTCCTGCACCACCAAGCTCAGGCATACCAAACTTTCCAAAAATGAAACTATAAGCAAAGAATACATTTACAGGTACAGATACTATCATCATTATCATTGATAATCTTGTTAACCCTAAACTATCTATAAACGAGCGTAAAACTACATATAAGAAGATCGATAGCACCCCAAAACTTTCGTAAAATAAATAGTTCTTAGTTATTTCTGCAATATTACTATCCATACCTAATCGATCTACTATCGGTGTTGCTAAAGTATTTAGTCCAATAATTAAGATAATACTAATTATTACAGCTATGTACAGAAACTGTCTAACAACTGTAGGTATTTCTTCCTCTTTATTTTTACCAATCAACTGCGAAACTATTGGGATTAACGCTAAGACTATCGCATTTAAAGTATACATAATTGGATTCCAAATATTAACACCCATACTTACACCGGCTAAATCTGTAGGACTATAATGTCCCGCCATAAACGTTCCAATCATCCCAGATGAATATGAAATTACTTGATAAACTAAAACAGGCAATAGTAATTTAATAAAAATACTTGCTCTTTCAGAAAAGTTTTTTCCTTGATACATAAGCCCTCCTATTATTTACATAATTTTATTTTTTCAAAACACAAAAAAAATCCAAAAGCGAATTTACTTTTAGATATCATCGATTTATACTATATGCAACCGAGACTTGAATAGATTAAAAAACCGTTAGTTTAATCGACAACTCAACCTCGACAAAAACTTACACCCACAATAGACTTACTTAATGCTGCTTCCTTCCGGACCTGACATGGTTCATAAGTATTGCGTCGTAAGGTGCCTTAGTCTCAACATTACGTGTTAAACTCGACATTCCCTATTCTACCCGCATCTCGGTATTCGGTCTTGCTAAAGCGGATTGCAAGTACAGGGCACCGCTAACTCCCCACCTAGCATTTTTTAATTATATCAAATTTAAAAATAAAAAGCAAGAAATAAATAAAAATTCTAAAATAAACTCCAGACTAAGAAAGTTTTTAATTAATTATACTAACTTAATTTAGAGTTTATTAATAATTTATTTTTTTAGCTTAACTAATTCATCAAGATCCAAGATACATTCATTTTCATTAACAACTAAACAAGGAATACCGATTTTCATATTACCTCTTATTCCTTCAAATTGTGAATATGTATCTCTGACATATAGAAATTCTTTAAAATTTCTTAATGAAGTCATTACTTCTACTTCTTTATATGTAATTCCTAATTCTGATAATTTTTCTTTGAACGGTGCTGTATCTGGACAACTTTCTGCAAAATATAAAATATATTCCATTTGTCTAAATCTCCTTCTAAAAGTTTTAATTATATTATATCACTTTTATCGTTTTCTTTGTATTTTCACCCTCTGAATTGAAGCTGAAAAGACTGAAGCAAGTAATATTCCCATAGCGATTGCTCCAGCTTGAAGTATTGTTTCAATACCCACCTTAGACGCAATTCCATAATTCTTAGTTACAATATTTTGCATCGTATTATACATACCATAACCTGGAACTAAAGGTACCATACCCGTATAAATAAATATAGTTGCTGGCAATTTTAATATTCTTGATGCATTAGTAGAAAGAACCCCTACACAAACTGCTCCAAGAAAACTGCTTACTACTACATCAGCTAACAATAAATTTGTTACTACCTGAACTAACCAACCAACAGCTCCAATAACACCACACATAAACAATGATTTTCTCGGTGCATTAAAGAAAATTGCAAAAGCTATACTAACCACAAAACCCGCAATAAATTGTATAAAAACATTATTCTCCATAAATTTCTCCTTATACCAATTTTAATCCCATAACTACACCGAGTGCAATAGCTGTTGATACGAAAATTGCTGCCTGAATTCCTATCATCCCCGAAAGGTAATCACCAGCCATAAAGTCACGGACAGCATTTGTAACCTGAACTCCAGGAACAAGAGGCATCAAACTCATAATAATAATACTAAATGGATTGTGTATTAAGAAAATCTTATTTAATAACATTACCAAAACAGTCGCGATGAATGCCCCTAGGAAATTACTTACAAAGGATGTAAGCTTATATTTTGCGGTTAATGTTAGAAACGCAGCCTGAATAGCCATTATTAAAAACGCGAATAGACTGTCCTTAAATGTTCCTCCAAACATTATTGCAAAGAATGGACCTGATAATGTCAGAGCAGCAATAACAGACGTTGCCGAATATCTTTTCCTAGCCTTGATTTCCTTCATTTTTTTAAATGCATAATCTAAAGTACAACCACCCATTACCATTTTTCTAGAAATATCATTTAGTAGTGCAATCTTTTCTAAATCACGATCTCCCAAAACAACCCTACGCATGGCTGTATATGTATTATCATTATATATAAAAGATACAATAACAAAATTATATGTAACTAAACTATTTGCCGCCTTAATATTATCAAATGATTTGTAAATTCTATTAACTGTATCTTCAACCCTATATACTTCTGCTCCATATGACAACATACTCTTAGCGATTTTTACGCTAAAATTTAATAACTTTTTAGCTTCTCTTTCATCATGCAAAGATTGCAGCATACTTTCCCCTCCTTATAAAAATATTAAGAAATAATTTCTAATATTTTTTTATATTTATTTTTAAATTCAGCTACTTTATTCTCCTGAACTTCATTTGCCTTTTCTAATTGATTCAAAATATACTCAATTTTTGAAAGTTCTTGTTTTTGTTTTTTTACGAACAATTCATTTTTTTCTGTTAATAAATACTTACCAAAATTAATTTCATCTTCTGTTAATTCCATAACACCAGGTTTCGCAACGATAATCTCATAAATGTGACCATCTTCTTCAATAATATTTTCTGCTGTTATCTCATAACCTAATTCTTGTAGTTTTTCTCTAACGAAATTTTCTCCAACATTTGGCTGAAGTACTAAATTTGGTCTATTCGCCAACTTCTCTTTACCTTTTTCTAAAATATCTGCGATTAGCTTTCCACCCATACCACAAATTGTTATTACTTCGATATTATCACTTAACTCAATAGCATCCAAACCTGCAGCTTTTCGACAATCGATAGTTCCAACTAAGCCTTCTTCTCTAACATTTTTTATAGAAACTTTATGCGGCCCTTCTACTATTTCTCCCGCTACAGCATAATCAATTTTATTATTCTTAGCTAAATAAATTGGTAAATAGGCATGATCACTTCCAATATCAGCTAATCTTCTGTTTTCTACATATTCAGCTACTAATTGTAATCTCTTATTAATTGCTAACATTCTATCTCCTTTATTAATCTAAAAAATCTTTACTAAAACTTGTCGTAATAATCGACTTATCTTTTTTATCAAAATTTTCAAAATCGGTTATTATTGTATCACCGAACTCTGCTTTTAATTTCTTAGAAAGTTTTCTAAGTTTCTCTTCTTCTTTATAATCTTTTTTATCAAAAATATCAAGCTGAACCTTTAGTTCTTTTGCTTTTTTAATATCATTTAACGATACACCTAGCAATCTTACTCCTTGTGTGAAATCATAATGTTCAAGTAGTAATTCCCATGCATAATTAAAAATATCATTAGAATCAGAGATAAATTCTGGTATCTTCCTAGATCTAGTAATTGTTTTAAAATCACTAAATCTCACCATTATTGAAATATTATTCCCTACATAATTACGCATTTGCACTCTTGAACTAACCTTTTCACTTAATTTTTTGATTTCTTTTAAAATATCATCTTCATCTATTAAATCGTTGGTAAATGTTTTTGAATTACCAATGGATTTTCTATCAACAGTATATTTCAGTTCAGAATTACCTTCTCCATTTGCTTTATTCTTCAGTCTTAAACCTTGAACGCCTAAAAGACTATGAAGAATCACCTCATTAGCCTCAGCCACATCACCAATTGTATTAATTCCAATATTTTTTAATTTCTTGGTAGATGCTTTACCGCAACCATGCATTTCTCCTATATCAAGATTCCATAATATGTCTTTATAATTTTTCTTATTAATAATTGAAAATCCAAGAGGTTTTTTTAGATTAGATCCCATCTTTGCGAAAAATTTATTAAAAGAAACACCGACTGATGAAGGCATACCTAATTGTTTGTATATTCTTCTTTGAATAATAGCTATTACCTTTATTGGTTCAGAAAAATCACTTAAATCTATATATGCTTCGTCAACAGAAACAATCTCAATCTTATCTGTATATTCTCGTACCAGATCAAAAATCATCTTGGACTCCTGTTGATATTTAGCCATATCGGGACGAAGTATTTTTATATTAGGACATAACTTTCTAGCATCTCCAACTCTCATAGTCGTCTTAATTCCTAAATTTCTAGCTTCATAGTTAGAGGTTACAATTATCCCATGCCTAGTTTTAACTTCACCTGCAATTGCTAAAGGTTTACCTTTTAATTCAGGATTATACTTTTCTTCAACACTTGCATAGAAGCAATTCATATCAATATGAGCAATAACTTTTGACATTTTTTCACCTCTTTTATATAGACTAAAAACGGGAACAACAAGGAGCAATTCAAAATAGACTTTATATAAAAGCTATTTGAGTTGTTCCTCATTTCTATTTCCCGTTATGTTTCATTACTAAATTAATGAAAAGTTAATAATTATTATTGGTTTTCTCTTAGTATTATCATATAGTAAACTTGAAAGCATACTTCTTATTTCAGCTTTCACGGCTGCACATTCTCTAATACTCTTAATAGGATTATTCTCTAAGTATTCGATAATTTTTTCTTCTGCTTCTTTAATTAACTCCATACTCTTCTTAACATATACAAAACCTTTTGTTTGAATAACCGGTCTTCCTACTAGAGCTTTCTCTTTTTTACTGATTGCATACGATGCTACAAAGATACCATCATTTGATAAAAGTTTTCTATCTTTTAATACACTATCCTCAACATCCCCAATACCACGTCCATCGACTAGAATATTACCTACTGGAACATTGTTTTGTAATGTCTTAGATTTATTTCCACTTAATTCTAAAGTTGTTCCTTTAGCTAAAATATGAATATTTTCAGCTACAACTCCTGTTTCAGCTGCGATTTCTGCATGCTTACGAAGATTTCTAAATTCTCCTTGAACCGGAATAAAGTGTTTTGGCATAAGCATATTTAACATCATTTTTAACTCTTCTTTTGTTGCATGGCTAGCAGCGTGAAGACGTTTAGAAGCTGTAACAACATTCGCCCCAAGTTTAACTAATAAGTTTAATGTTTGGAATAACATAACTTCCATATTAGGAGACGGTGTTGCAGCAATCATGATTGTATCGCCTGATTCAATTTGAATTCCATCAATTTTCTTCTCAGCAATATTTTTCATAGCCTCTATTGGTTCCCCTTGATCACCTGAAGAAAGGATACACACTTCATTTTGTGGATAATCTTTTAATTCTTCTACTGAAATTAAATTACTATCTTCAATTTGTAAATAATTCATATTTCTAGCAGTATTGATAGATGCCTCAATAGCTTGACCTAAAAGTAAAATCTTTCTATTTTGTGCTAATGCTGCTCTTACAATATGAGAAATTGTTAGGAAGTTAGAAGCATAACAAGTCACAATAATGCGCTTGTTCGCTTGATAAAATGCATTATCAATTTGTTCTGCCGCTTCATTTTCAGGAACGTTATATCCTTTAACATTAGCGTTACTTGAATCACTTAATAGAGCAAGAACACCTTTTTGACCTAATGTACTAATTTTTACGATATCAGATTTATATTCTTTGCTTACCGATTGGTCGAATTTAAACTCACCAGTATAAACAATATTTCCTTGACTAGTTTCAATACAGATACCTAAAGAATCCGGCATTGAGTACGTAGTCTTGAAGAATGTAACACTAGCATTATTAAAATCATACTTATTATTATCTTTTACATAGTAAAACTTGATTCTTCTCTTAATCCCTAGTTGTTTAAGATGATTTTTTAATAAATCAATTGTTAATTTAGAACCATAAACTGGGCATTTTAATTTATCAATAATATATGGTACAGCTCCCATTGAACTTACGTGTCCATTTGATAAGAAAATCCCTTTAATTTTTTGTTTATTACGGACTAGGTAACTTATATCAGGTATAACTGCATCAATACCTATCATCTCTGTTTCAGGGAACATTAATCCTGCATCAAGAACAAAGATCTCATCTCCGATTTCAACCATATACATATTTTTCGCTACTTCTTCCACCCCTCCTAATGGAGTAATGCGAATTTTTGCTAATTTTTTTGCTTTATTTTTTTGAGATTTAGCTTGGTTTACACTGTTAATTTTCTTTACTACTTGTTTAGAATTGTTAGTTTGTTCTTTTGCAACAACTTTATTTTTAATCTTCGAGCGGTTACCAATATTTTTTTTATTGTTATTATTTTTCTGTAAATTTTTAGAAATACTTATTCCACTATTGTTACTCATTTTTTCCTCCTTGTATCATTGATTTTATAGGTTCAAAGTCTCTTCTATGGATTGGTGTTACTCCATATTCTTTTAAACCTTCTAAATGTTTTTTTGTTCCATATCCTGCATTATTTTCAAAATCATAATGTGGGTATTTTTTTGCATATTCTTTCATTAAATTATCACGATATACTTTTGCTATTACTGAAGCAGCTGCAATAGATACGCTCTTCTCATCACCTTTTACCATGCTAAAATTCGGTATTGGATAATTCTCAAACGGCATAGCATCAATAAGTAAAAAATCTGGTTTAACTTCTAATTTTTCTACTGCTCTTTGCATCGCTATACGAGCTGCATTGTAAATATTATATTTTTCAATCTCAATATTATCCACTTCACAAATTGCATATGCAACAGCTTCTTTTTTTATCTGTTCATATAGTTCTTCACGTTTTTTTTCTGATAATTTTTTTGAATCATTTAATCCTTCGAAATAGCTATCTTGCTTTAAGATTACCGCTGCAGCCACTACTGGTCCTGCAAGCGGTCCTCTCCCTACTTCATCTATCCCGCAAATATACTTACATCCATTATTATAACATTTATTTTCGTAAAATGATTTTTTTTCATACTCTTTTTTATAAAAAAGTTTTTTTTCTTGCTTCTTCGCATAGCTTACAAGTAATTTTTGAACTCCACTTCTCTCATCTTTTTTTAATTCATTAAGTATTTCTTCGGAAATATTATCTTGATTTAAGAGTTCCTTTACTTCACTAATTTTCATTTTGTTCCTCATTTTCTAATAAATTACTATAGTTATCTAATGTAATAAGTCCAAATTTTTGTGTTCTAAAATCTTGAATTAATAATTTTATGGTTGAATCGTAATCGTAATCTCCACCAATTTTTTTAAATCTTTTTTCAGCTACTTTTTCCATAATAAACACATTTTCATCTTCACTTGTAACGTTTATTTTATAAAGATTATTTAAATTCTCTAAGTAATTATTTTTTAATAATTCTATTAAATATAAACTAACATCATCAAGTGGTGTAATATCGTCTTTTATAGAACCAATCAAACTTAATTTTTTACCAATTTCTTGATTATCAAACTTAGGCATAAGAATTCCCGGTGTATCTAATAATTCTATATCTTTATTTAATTTTAACCATTGTTGTTTTTTTGTAACACCAGGTTTATTAGCTGTATTAGCAACATTTTTCTTAATAAGTTTATTAATAAATGTTGATTTTCCAACGTTAGGAACCCCTATTACCATTGATCTAATTGCTCTTGGTTTAATTCCCTTAGCTACTTGACGTGCAATTTTTTCTGCAAGTTCTTCTTTCGCTTTATCTATTACCTTGTTTAAGTTATTACTATTTTTTGCATCTGTATACACTACTGTATATCCTTTATTTTCAAAATAACTTTTCCACTTTGCTGTCTCAGCTCTATCACATAGATCAATTTTATTAAATATAATTATTTTCTTCTTGTCTTTAACAACTTCATCTAGGTACATATTATGTGAAGAAAGTGGGCAACGTGCATCTACTAATTCAAAAACTATATCTACTAATTTAAGCTTTTCTTTAACTTCTCTTGTTGCCTTAGCCATATGACCTGGAAACCATTGAATAACCATAAATTTATCTCCTTATCTTTTTATTTTATAAATTTCTTGTTTTAAACAGTCTTTATTATTTTACCACATTTTCAAGTTTTTTTAACCTATTTTGGTGTTAATTATTCGTAAAACATTAATATTTTATAATTTCCAGACATAATAATTTATAAAATCGTTCATTATTTGTTTATAATCATGATTTTTTTATTTATAAACAAAAAAACAAGATAGCTTTTGCTACCTTGTTCTTCATATTTATCTTTTATCTACTTTCTTAACAATTGTATCACCAAGAATTTGTAGAGCGAATACGATAATTAAGATTAATACTGTTGCAACAAAAGTTAAAGTACTATTGTTACGTTGGAATCCATCTAAGTAAGCTAAGTTACCAAGTCCACCTGCCCCGATAACACCTGCCATCGCTGTTGATCCAACTAATGCTATAGCCGTAACAGTTAATCCTGAGATTATCGCTGGTAAACTTTCTGGAATTAAAACTTTTAAAATAATTGTAGATTTCTTAGCACCCATAGCTCGTGCAGCTTCGATTACACCTTTGTCAACTTCTCGCAGTCCAATTTCTACTAAACGAGCGTAGAATGGTGCAGCTGAGATAATCAGTGCTGGAATTGCTGCTTGAACACCTATAATTGTTCCGATTAAAAACTTAGTAAACGGAATTAATAATACAATTAAGATAATGAATGGAATCGCACGGAATATATTTACAATTCCAGTAACCACTGCATAAAATCCGCGTCCAAATGCAGTCTTACTATTAGATGTTAAGTATAATAGTAATCCTAAAAATAGTCCAATTACAAACACTGCAATAAGTGACTCAAAAGTCATAATTAGTGTTTCTATTGTTTTATCTTGTACTTTATCCCAATTAACTCTTGCAAAATCAAACATTATAACACCTCCGTTAAAATACCTAGTTCATTTAATCTAGATATTGCCTTATCTGTATTTTCTTTAGTTCCAATTAATTGAACAAACAGTGTACCAATATTAGCATCAGCAGTTTTATCAATATGTCCATTAATTATTGTAAAGTCAAAATCTATTTCTCTTACTAAAGTACTAAGAATCGGTTTTTTCGATGTATTATTATCAAATGTAAATTTAATAATAACTCCCTCAGTGAATACTTTTTTCCACTCTTCTATATTCTCTCTCTCTTCAAACTCTGAGGCGAATGATGTTTGAGCTAAGAATTTCTTAGTAACTTCTTGAGTTGGGTGGTAGAATACTTCCGAAACTAATCCATCTTCAGCAATTGTTCCACCATCTATAACAGCAACCTTTGTACAAATTGTTTTAATAACGTTCATTTCATGAGTTATAAGAACAACTGTAATATTAGTTTTACTGTGAATTTCTTTAATTAAGTTTAATACCTCTGCAGTTGTCTCTGGGTCAAGAGCACTCGTAGCCTCATCACAAAGTAATATTGAAGGATTACCAGCTAATGCACGAGCAATACCTACCCTTTGTTTTTGACCTCCAGAAAGTTGAGATGGATAAGCATTTAATCTCTCTTCTAGACCTACTAATTTAGCTAACTCTTCTACTCTCTCTTTAATTTCAGCTTTTGACTTCCCTAGAATTTCTAATGGAAATGCAATATTTTCAGCAACAGTTCTACTCCATAATAAGTTAAAGTGTTGGAAAATCATCCCTATTCTTTGACGTTTTAAACGACGTTGTTCTTCAGTTATTTTATTGAAGTCATCACCTTCGATAATTACTTCACCATCTGTCGCTACTTCAAGTCCGTTTAACAGCCTTACTAACGTACTTTTACCAGCTCCAGAATAACCGATTATTCCATAAATATCACCTTTTTCAACTTTTAAATTAATATCTTTTAGAGCATGAACTTTATTATTGTATATCTTATTAACATTTTTTAATTCAATCATGTCTATCTCCTTTCTCTTTTTAAAAATAAAAAAACACCCTTACTCTGAACTTCAGAATAAGGGCGTTATACGCGGTACCACCTTATATTTTACTTATTACAACTACTAACATAGTCTATCCTATAACGTGGATACCCGAACAAAGTTTACATTTTATGTTTACCTTATTAACCACTCGAACCATTTTCATAAATTTTATAATATACCTTCTCAGCTAACGGTACTCTCTTTAAATATTCCATCTATTACTTATACGAGTATTGGTTACTATTAATTTCTAATAAGTATACCATTATATTTTTCTAGTGTCAAGTAAGATTTTTGAAAACATTCTATAAAATATTCTGAAAATAATCATCTAATTTTCTATTTTGATATTATTTTCTCTAAGATATTCTGCCACTACTCGAGCCATATCATCTAGTAAATCATCTAATTCTTCCCAGTTTTTCACCGTTGCTCCGCTCGCTAATGGATGACCCCCACCAGCATATTTTTCAGCAAGAGTATTGATTACAGGACCTTTAGAACGTATACGCACACGCACCTTATTTCCTTCATCGATAGCGAAACACCATGCATATAAATCTTTTAGACTTCTAAGCAGATTGACCCCCGTTGAAACTTCACCAGGATCTACTCCATATTTATCCATATCCTCTTTTGTAATTTTCAGATATGCAACACCATCTTGATAGACATCATAATTTTCAAAAATAAATGCTCTAAAACGCATAATATTTTCACTAATAATCTCCATCTTATCTAACAATTTACTCATATTAAAATCATATTTAATTAATTCTGATGCAACTCTTAGTGTGTCGTTAGAAGTATTCGGGAATAAAAATCTTCCAGTATCCCCTACTATACCAAGATATAATAATTTAGCTGCTTCGTCATTTAATTTAATATCATATTTATTATTTAAATATTCATAAAAATTATAAATTAACTCACTGCAAGATGAAACTTCAGTATTTACTAAATTTATTCCTCCATAATTGTCCAGTGGTGGGTGATGATCTATTTTTATAAGAAAGTTGTTTTTAGTAAATAATTTCCCATCAATTCTTGGAAAATTCGCCGTATCAGTTACTATAACAAGAGCATCCTTGTAATCTTCTTCAGTAACTTCAGAATTTTTAAATAAAAAATCTAATGATGGTGAATCTTTACCAACTGTTATAACTGTTTTTTCAGGGAAATTTTCTCTGATAAGTTGATACATAGCCCCCTGAGATCCATAAGCATCTGGATCCGGGCGTTCATGTCTATGAATTATTATCTTATCGTTTTCTTTGATTTTTTGAAAAATTTCCTCATATAAATTTTCGTATATATCCATTAATCTTCTTCTTTCTGTTAGTTTCTTTGGAATACTTGACAAGTTACCATAGCTTTAGCTACTAACTCTGTTTTATCGTATACTTCAACATCGAATTTTGCTGTTTTACGACCAATATCTAAGATATTTACTTTTGTTGTTATTGTTCTATCTAATGGTACTGATTTTAAGAAGTAAAGTGTTGTGTTCTGCATTAGAACTTCACTTCTGTTATAGTTATAGCTTGTAATATGAATTGACTCATCTATAATACTTAATAAAGCAGAGCTAGAGAAAGTACCAAATTGATCTAACATTTGAGGAATAACTTTAACCTGCAGTCCATCTGCTCTAGGAACAATACCTTTACGCATTATTTCATCAAATGTATCATTATTATTTCCATCTTGGAATCTATTATTAGTTAATAGTGAATTAATAACAATTTTTCTAGTTACAACCCCTAATAATGTATTTTTAGAATCAATTACAGGCATAAGTTCATAACCTTCAGATAACATAGTATTAGCTACTGAAGATATAGGTGTTTCTAAAGTAGTCGTTTCTACTTTTCTTTCCATTACTTCTTTAATTAAAGCATCTTTTTCTTGTAAAAATACATCTCGTGCTGTTACTATACCAACTAATTTACCATATTCGTTTACAACTGGATATCTAGTGTGCCCCGCTTTTAACTGCAGTTCATACCAGTCTTGAACAGTATCATTTAAATTAATAGTGTATAATTTCTCAACACTAATATAAATGCTTTCAACTGTAATAATATCTCTCTTAATAATTTGGTCATTTGTTACTCTGTTAATTAAGTGTGTAACAGAAAAAGTATCATGAGGTGTAATAATCAACGGTAAGTTCTTACTATCTGCCAATGCTCTAATAGAGTCATTCGGCACGTAACCACCTGTTACTAAAATAGCACAGCCTTTTTCAAGTGACATTTCTATAATTTTCGGACGATTTCCAATTATTAATAATGTACCTTTTCTAATATGTTGACCAACTTGCTCAGAGTCCATAGCACCAATTGCAAAATCTTGTACTATTTCATGTACTCCTCCTCGTCCAGCAATTAATTGTCCGCTTACGATGTTTACAATCTCAGAATAAGATAATTTTTCTACATTATCTCGTTCTTTCTTCTGAATCCTTACCGTACCGACACGTTCAATAGAAGATACAAAACCACGATTTTCCGATTCTTTTATCGCTCGGTAAGCTGTCCCTTCACTAACTTTTAGTTCTTTAGCTACTTGACGAACTGATATTTTACTTCCAATAGGGAGACTCTTAATATATTCTAATATTTTCTGGTGTTTTGATTTCATGATTTTTCCTCCTTATATTTTTATTATAATACAAACATGCATTTATAACACATTATACTCATATGTAATTATATACTTTTTATAGAACTATTTCAAGATAAAAAAATATGAAAGATAAGTTATTTTACTCATCTTTCATCAATTCATTAAAAACATTTACTCATATTCTTACTGTTAAAACATATTGAAGTTTTCTCTATTATTTAACTAGTACAGTTTATTTTAGTTTTTTTTACTATAACAATCAAATAAATATTCAACTATAATATTTTACGATTTTCTACCTGCTGGCATTTTTTTAGCATAACCCATTTTATTTTCTTGTTTTACACGAGCTATTACTAATGTATCATCTGGGGCATTTTCTGTAACTGTCGTTCCAGCTGCAACTACTGCACCATCTCCGATTTCTAGTGGAGCTATTAAATTAGAATTACATCCTATAAATGCATCACTTCCAATTTTTGTTTTGTATTTATTTTTACCATCGTAGTTAACTGTGATTGTACCACATCCAATATTTGTGTTGCTTCCTACTTCTGTATCTCCAAGATAACTAAGATGTGCAGTCTTAGATCCATCTCCATATGTAGTATTTTTTAATTCTACAAAGTTTCCAACTCTAACATGCTCACCTAAATCGCAATTGTTTCTTATATGTGCATATGGACCCACACTAGTAAAATCTCCAATTTTAGAATCACTAATAGTTGATGATAATACTTTTACTCCATTTCCTATTTTCGCATTTTCTAAATATGAATTCGGTTTAATTTGACAATCTTCTCCAATTACCGTATTAGATTTAATAGTAACATTTGGATAAATTGTTGTATCACGACCAATAATTGCATTTGGTGCAATGTACGTATTAGTAGGATCTACTAATGTAACTCCAGCAAGCATATGTTTAGTATTGATTCTATTTCTCATAACATTTTCTGCATAAGCTAAGGCTACTCTATCATTCACTCCAAAAGTTTCATCAAAGTCATCACATAGATATGTCTCGATTATCTCTTTTTGTTCACGAATTAAAGCAAGTACATCTGGTAAATAATATTCCCCTTGGTTATTATCATTTTTCACTTTTTCTAACATTTCAAATAACAGTTTATTATCGAAACAATAGATCCCAGAGTTGATTTCTTTGATTTTTTTCTCTTGTTCTGTTGCATCTTTTTCTTCGACAATCTTTACTAACTTCCCGTTAACATCACGAATTATACGACCATATGCAAATGGATCATCAGCTATTGCTGTTAATACAGTTGCTTTAGCATTTGTATTCTCATGGTGATTTAGCATACTATTGATAGTTTCAGGGCGAATTAGTGGAGTATCTCCATACATTACTATAGTCGTACCTTCTTTATCTTTAAGTTCATCTTTAGCAACTTTAACAGCATGTGCTGTTCCTAATTGTTCTGCTTGTAAAACAAACTTAGTTCTATCCCCTAAGACTTCTTTAACTCTCTCTGCTCCATGACCAACTACAGTGATTACTTCTTGCATTTCTAAATCACTAAGGCTATCTAAAACTAATTCAACCATAGTTCTGTCGCAAACTTTGTGTAATACCTTATATAACTTCGACTGCATTCTAGTTCCTTTTCCAGCCGCTAATATAACTGCATATCTATTATTACTCATTTTCAATATCCTCTTTTTCTACTTGGCGTAATTTTTCTATAACATTCCCTAATTTAACATCAAATGTTCCATTAAATTCATCGATATTTTCAATTTTTGATAAGTATAAATAATCATCTTCATGTTCTCTTGGCGAATCAAAACATTGCGTGATTATTACTTTCCCAACAACATCAACATCAAATTCACTCATTAGACTCTCCATACCTGTTAGGACTCCCCCACCACGCATAAAATCATCCACTAATAGTACTTTTGATCCTGTATTTAAACTTCGCTTAGATAAAATCATCGTTTCTATTTTCTTAGTCGAACCTGAAACATAGTTAATTGCAACAGTAGTTCCTTCCGTAACTTTATTATCTCTTCTAATAATAATTACAGGTTTATTCAATATTGAAGCTATAGCATAAGCAACAGGAATCCCTTTTGTTGCTACTGTAACTACAGCATCTACTTCTTTATTCTTATAAACTGTAGCAACCACTCGTCCTAGCTTGTTCATTAAACTAGGATTTCCTATAATATCAGACATGAAAATATATCCACCAGCTAATAAACGATTTCCATCATTAATCTTATCAAGAAAACCATTAAGAATTTCTCTAGCGTCTTCTTCTACCAATGTCGGTGTAAATAAAACACCCCCACTTACTCCTGCTAGAGTTTTAACTTCTCCAATATTTTCTTCTTTAAAACCATTTTTTATTATGTGTATATCTTCACTTATAGAAGACTTAGCTTGATTGAATTTTGAAACGAAATATGTTAATGGAATTAATTTATTTGGATTATTTAATAAATATTCCGTCATAACTACTATTCTTTCACTTCTCTTTAACTTCATCTTATACTCCTTACATGTATATATAAAGATTTCTCTAAACTATATAATACATTCAATATATTTTATTCGTATATTATATGTATATAATACCACTATTGTTCGGAATAGTAAAGATATAGCAGAGATTTTTAAGTTCATTTTAACTAATTAGACATTTTATTACTTCATATATAAAAAGAAGAGATAGCATTTTCATACTATCTCTTCTAATCTATTTTATTTTTCTTTCCAAACTTCTAAAGTTCGTATTTGATTTTCTTCAACTTTTCTAACAACAAATGTTAGTTTATCTATAGAATATACCGCTCCAACCTTAGCTTCGTATTTTTCTAAATATACATACGCACCAATAGTATCAACTTCTTCGTGAGGTAGATGGACTTGGAATAACGCATTTACATCTTGAATTGGCACCCATCCATCAATTAGATAGTGGCCATTTTTTAGTTTTTTAATTAAGCTTTGTTCATCTTCGTCGAACTCATCTCGAATCTCTCCAGTAATCTCTTCAACTATATCCTCAAGAGTAACTACTCCACTAGTTCCTCCATATTCATCTGTTATAACAATCATATGTTCTCTATTTTGCTTAATAGTTGCTAAAACTTGAGAAATAGGTGTATGCTCAAAGATTTTTATCGCTGGTGTAATGTATTCTTCTAAGTCTTTAGTTGTTTCTATAGGTTTATCTGTAAATAATAATTTTTTAACATTCAAAATCCCTAGAATTTTATCTTTATCTCCATCTTCAATTACCGGATATCTTGTGTATTCTTCTTGCTTTAACTGTCTCATTATAATCCCTAAAGAATCACTCATGTCTATTGCTTCAACTTCAGTTCTAGGTGTCATAATTTCCTTAGCAATTTTATTATCAAACTCAAATACTCTTTCAACATATCTATATTCTACATCGTTTATTTGACCGTGTAGTCTTGAAGATTTCATAATTGTTCTAAGTTCTTGTTCACTATGAATATCATCATGCTCAGAAGCAGGTTCGAATCCAAACATTTTCGCTATAAGATTAGCTAATGAATTAAGTAACCACACTAACGGTCTCATAACTTTGTCGAACATATACATTGGCCACGCTACTCGTAAACATGTTTTTTCTGCTGATTGAATAGCTATAGTTTTAGGAACTAATTCTCCTAAAACAACATGTAAAAGCGTCATAAATCCAAATGATACTACTAATGAAATAGTATGCGTAACTGTTTCGTTTAAATTTAACAATTCAAAAATAGGATTAAATAAAGCGTGGAATGTTGACTCCCCTATCCAACCTAATCCAAGAGAAACAATTGTAATCCCTAGTTGAGTTGCAGATAGGTAGTGATCTAACTGTTCTACCATCGTAACTAATATTTTTGCTGTTTTATTTCCTGATTCTACTAATTCATTCACCCTTGTTGGTCTAAGTTTAACAAGCGCAAATTCAAACATTACAAATATTGCCGAGGCAATAAGTAATAATACAATTATTAATATTTTAATTAAGATACTGAGATCCATATGGTTTTAATTTAACCTCTTTCCTTTTTATTTTTAGTCATTAATAAATAATTTTACTACATATAAACTTTTTTTTCAATTATTATTGCACCTTTTAAAAACATTGATTTAACAAACATGATGTCTATACTATACTTTTCTTTGAAAATTCATTATATTGGAATTATTTGTTATCGAGTGGTAGTATATAAAATATATGAAAACGCTATAATGAGGTGTCAGATGAAAAATTTTGTAGACTTTAATAATTTTTGGGATAAAAAAATAAAACTTATCGAGGATATACAACTAAAATACGATTTAAATAAAACTTCATTTTCAAAATTTGACAACATAGAGTTCTATGATTTAACTTTCACTAGCTATGATAATTCTAAAATTTATGCCAAGTATATAAAAAATATAAAATATAGAAAACTCTATCCTCAGAAAAATATTCCTGTACTATTTTATTTTCACGGATATCCTGCATCAAGTAGAAACTGGTTAGAAAAATCAACATTCGCTTCTCTTGGATATGATGTAGTTGCCATAGACTTTAGGAATCAAGGTGGCAAAAGTAAAGATTCAAGCAACTCTGCACCCTCAGTATTTGGCCATCTAACAGTTGGACTTGATGAAAATATAGAAAATATGATTTTTTATAAAAATATTTTAGATAGTCTTATTTTATCCAAAATCGTATCATCCTTTGGAGACATTAACGAGAAAGAAATTGTTAGTTTTGGAGCATCACAAGGAGGAGCATTTTCTATAATATTTTCAGCGTTAAACAAAAATGTAACTAAATGTATTAGTCTCTATCCTTTCTTGGCGAATTTCAAAAATATCTATGAAAAAGACAATAGAAAAAATGCCTATGGTGAATTAACTCACCACGGGCGTTGGTTTAATACAACCGGTAAAAATACTAAAAACTTCTTGAATAACCTTTACTATCTAGATACTATAAATTTCGCAAAAAATTTAAAATGTTCCGTTTTGTTCGGTATCACTAACCTTGATGAAGATTGTCCAAAAGAGACTCAAGAAAAAATATATAATGAAATTACTAGTAGAAAAAAATCTTGCATCTACAAAAAGTACTATCATGAAAACATCCCGAATTTTAATGATGAAATAGTTAAATTTTTATTAGAAATTGAATAGGAGTCAAACATGAAATTAGAAAAAAATAGAAAACTAGTATACAAAGAAAATATAATTGATATTCCCCATCCATTCATTCAATATAAGAAAATAATTTTTAAAGGAATAGATAATTCACAAATAGAATTAGATTTAGCTATACCTAAGTCAAACATTAAAGGAGTCATAGTTGACTTCCCTGAATTCAAAGTAAAAAATAAAGATTATTTGAATTTAACTAAATACAGTATGCTAGACTATGCTTTAGCCTCGTTACATATTAGAGGGCAAGCTGGTAATAGCGAGAATAAAACACCTTGTTCTCATTTCCCATTTTTAGATAATAGCTCATCATTTTTATATTTTAATTTAGTTTTTCAAGATGCGCTAGACACCATAAGTATTATAGAAAAACTCTTTCCAAATAAAGAAATTCTAGTGACTGGTGTAGGACAAGGAGCCGCTATTAGTATAGTTTGTGCTAGTTATTACGATTATATTAAAGAACTATTCATCTCCGACTGTTCACTTTGTGATATTAAAAATACTTATAACAATAATAAAAAGGATCCTTTCTTCAAAAATATTTATAAATTTGAAAGAGATTTTTCTGATAAGATAGATTATTTAAATGCCACACTAAATTCCATAGATATACTAAATTTCAGCAATTCCTTAACTCAAAAAGTACATTATGGATTATCATACTTAGACCCTAGAACGCCTATCGATGCACAATTGAAACTATTAAGCACTCTAGAAAATGTCGAAATTCAACATTATTTATTCTTAGATTATAAAAAAATATTCCAACATCAATTCGATGATTATATACTTGAAGTTCTCTCAAATAAATAGCAAAGGTGAATCACTAGAAATCATGTATTCTAGCAATTCACCTTTTAAATTATAATTAGCTTAATTTACCTTTTAGTTTCATGTTTTTAACAATTTTCTCAATAGAATTTACATAAGCAGCTTTTCTCATCGGAATAGCAAATCTTTCTTTCACTTCCCAAATATCATTAAATGCTTTTGTCATAACTCTTGCTTGTTTTTCTACAACTTCTTCTTCTGTCCAGTAGTAACCTTGTAAGTTTTGTACCCATTCAAAGTAAGATACAGTAACACCACCACTGTTGGCAAGAATATCAGGAATTACTACCACGTCTTTTTCACGTAATACTTTATCACCAGCTAAAGTCGCTGGACCATTAGCACCTTCAGAAACAACAGCAGCTTTTATTAAATTAGCTTCTTTTTCATCAATAGCATTCTCTAATGCACAAGGACACACTACATCAACATCTAAAGCCCAAAACTCATCTAAAGTTAATCGTTTTGTGTTTGGTAATGTATGGAATCTTACTCTCTTATCTTTACATTCTTGCAGTTCTGCATATGATAATCCTTCTTCACGATAAACAGCATATTGAACACCATCATCATCACGCTCAGTTACTGCAACTACAGTAGCGCCAAACTTCACAGCTGTATCTACAGTATAGCTACCTACATTACCGAAACCTTGAACAGCAAATTTCGCACCTTCTGTAGATTTACCTAATTTCTCTAGAGCTAATTTTGCAGCAAGTGCCACACCATATCCAGTCGCTTGAGTTCTACCTAAAGAACCACCTAATTCTAATGGCTTACCAGTTAACGTTCCAATACCTTGTTCTCCAGTAAGAACATTATACTCATCGATCATCCAAGACATGATTTGTCCATTAGTATTAACATCTGGTGCAGGCACATCTTGTTTTTCACCTAGATATTTGTACAGTCCTCGAATATATCCACGTGATAATCTTTCTAATTCACCTTTTGATAAATCTTTTGGATCTACGATAATACCACCTTTACCTCCACCATATGGTAGATTAGCAACAGCACATTTAAATGTCATCCAAATTGATAATGCTTTAACTTCATCTGCTGTTACAAGTGGATGGAATCTTAACCCACCTTTTGTAGGACCAATTGCATCATTGTGCTGAGAACGGAATCCTTTGAAGTATTTCACCTCACCATTATCCATTCTAACAGGTATAGAAATCTCAATAAATCTTTGTGGATCTTTTAAAGATTCATACACTTCTTCTTTATAACCTAAAACTTCACAAGCACCTTTAATTTGCTCTCTTGCGTTAACTAATGGATTGTTATTCATAATCACATCTCCTCAGAATGTTATTTTACATTTGTCATGTAATATTTTTTATTAATTATAACAAATACAATATATTTTTGTAAACGTTTTTGTTTTCACTTCATATTTTTCTTATTTCTTAAAATATTTACTCTTAAAAATAAAAACTTTATAAAAAAAGCTAGTATTACAACATGTGTTTATGTTAAATACTAACTTTTCTTATTTATAAATATCTAGTTTATTTATTTCGCATCATACCATGACGCTCCACTACTAGCCTCCGCTTTTAGTTGAACATCTAAATTAGCCGCTTCTTCCATGATTTTAATCATTTCTTTTGTAAACTCTTCTTCGATATCTTTATTTACATCAAAGATCAATTCATCATGCACTTGTAATAATAATTTTGCATCTACATTTGTTTTTTTTAAATATTCAAATACATTAACCATAGCTATTTTTATAATATCCGCAGCAGTTCCTTGAATTGGTGAATTCATCGCAATACGCGCATTTAGATTAGCTACAATCTTGTTCTTCGCATTAATATCCGGTAATGCTCTTCTTCTATTGAATAAAGTTTCTACATAACCATGTTCTTTTGCAAAATCTACGATATCAGTCATATATTTATCAACACCTTTGAATGTTTCTAAATATTTATCAATGAACTCTTTCGCACGTTTTCTAGTAATTCCAAGGTTATTAGATAATCCAAAATCAGAAATTCCATAAACAATACCAAAGTTAACAGCTTTAGCTTCTCTACGCATTGAAGAAGTTACTTCATCAAGACTAACTCCATTAACATCACTAGCTGTTTTAGTATGAATATCTACGTCATGTTTAAACGCATCTATCATTCCTGCATCTTGTGCGATATGAGCTAGAACTCGAAGCTCTATTTGAGAATAGTCAATTGATAAGATTACTCTATCATCAGAAGCTGGAACGAATGCTTTTCTGATTTTTTTCCCTTCTTCGATTCTTGTTGGAATATTTTGAAGATTTGGATTTACAGAAGATAAGCGTCCTGTTTGAGCTAATGTTTGCTCATAACGTGTATGAATTTTCCCTTCTCGAGTAATATCTTTTACTAAGCCTTTTGCATAAGTTGAGTTTAATTTTGTAATAGTTCTATATTCCATAATCAATGGAATAATTTCATGACTATGTTGTAATTGTTCTAGTACCTCTACAGCTGTAGAATATCCAGTCTTCGTTTTCTTAATCGGTGGCAATCCTAGATCCTCAAATAATACTACTCCTAATTGTTTAGGTGAAGCTATATTGAATTCTGAACCAGCTAAAGTATATATGCTAGCTTCTAAAGTTTTAATTCTTTCATCAAACTCCGCACTCATTTCCTCAAGAGCTTTCTTACTAACATGAATTCCTTCAAATTCCATATTAGCTAACACTTTAGCGACTTTTATCTCTATATCTTTATATAAATCCACCATATTTTCTTCTGCAAGTTTTTCTTCCATCAATGGTTTCATAAGAGAAATACTCTCTGCAATTTCAGCTATATACGGATTAATAACTTCTTGAGCTGGTAAAGTTCGTTTTGCCCCCTTACCATATATTTCTTCATCACTGCTTATTATTTTTCCGAGATAGTTAAAGATTATTTTATCAATTTCAGTTTTTGCATTAACATCAATTAGATAAGATACAATTTTTACATCGAAAACTTCTCCATTAATATCTACGCCATTTCTCTTCGCTATAAATAAAATCTTCTTAAAATCATAAACAGTTTTAGTAATTTCACTTTGAAGATAATCAACTACAAATTTATTAGTGAAAAATTGTTCTTCACTAAAAATATAAGCAGTTCCTTCTTTATAGACTACTATTCCAACCACATCTGAGTTATGGTAATCTTCTGTGTAACACTCAATATGTAAAGTACTGTCGGTAAAATCTATTTTCGTATTTTTATCCGCTAAAACAATATTAATCTCTTTTTTAGGAGTAGTATTCTCTTCAACTACTTCTCCTGCCTCTTCGCTAGAAGTTTCTTGAGATAATTTTCTTAAGAACGAAACAAACTCAAGTTTTTCAAATAACTCTCTTTTAAGTTCTACATTCTCACTATATGTTAAATCTTCTAACTTATTATCAACTGGAACTTCAGTATAAATAGTAGCTAACTTCTTACTTAACAGAGCATCTTCGCGTCCTTCAGTTAGACGCTCTTTTAGTTTTTTACCACTAATATTATCAATATTTTCTAGTACATTCTCCACAGTTTTATATTCTGTTAATAATTTTATAGCAGTTTTTTCACCAACTCCAGCAATACCAGGGATATTATCACTCTTATCTCCCATAAGACCTTTCATATCAACGATTTGTTCTGGAGTTAAACCATATTTTTCAGCAATAAATTCTGGTGTATAGTAGTCAATATCCGTAACACCACGCTTAGTATAGTAGATTGTTATATTTTCACTAGCTAGTTGAGTTAAGTCTTTATCTCCTGTTACTATTATTACTTCTAGCCCTTCTTTTTCAGCGATTTTAGCATAACTTCCAATAATATCATCCGCTTCATAATCAAAATGTTCTTCATACTTTATTCCATATGAATCAAGAAGCTCTCTAACATATCCGAATTGCTCTACTAACTCACTAGGAGTTTTATCCCTAGTACCTTTGTATGCTTCATAACTTTGGTGTCTAAACGTTTGTTTTCCTTTATCAAAGGCAACTAACGCATACTTTGGATTAGTATCTGCCAATATTTTTTCTAGCATCAATGTAAAACCATATACACTATTTGTATACAGTCCTTTTTTATTTTTTAAAGCTGGCATAGCGTAAAAAGCACGATAACTTAAACTATTACCATCTATTAATATTATCTTATCCATCTAATTCTCCTAATATTTGTTTTTTAAACAACTAAAATGGGGTAACTTCAAAAATCGTGTTTTAAAATCGATTTTCTTTAGTCACCCCCGTACTATTTATCTCATATTCGAAAATCACTTCTTAAATATATTTAAATACCTGTAAACTACTGAGCTTTGTTTTAAGTATTTACTTTTAGAAATATTCACTACCTATTATTCTACAATAAATTGTAAATAATTTCTATTTTTCTCTTCCAAGAGTGGTGTTCAATTTCTTCTAGTAACTCAGCAGGAATCTCACGTTGCTCCCTTGTTCTTTCTATCATAAGTTCCAAAGCACCCACTATTCTATTAATAAATGCTGGTTTTTCTTCTTCAACAGCCTTATCAGTGTCATAAATAGTTGGCATTGCTATGTATTCTATTATCTCAGAATTATTGATTTTATCTCCAAGAAATTCTATTAGTCCTTCTATCTCAGTAGCAACTACTCTTAGTCCGCTTCCTAAAGCTTCGACCGCTATAAGACCTAACCCTTCAAAATAAGATGGTAGTATAAAAATATCTTTATGCCTCATTATTTCCCCTAAGTGTGCTTGATCTACTGCATTATAAATTTTTATTTTCTTAGAATCACCAACTAAAGCTTCAACCCTAGGTCTATCTTCTTCTTTTAAATTCCCTATTAATTCTAATTCTACATTATTGTCTTTTTTCTCTAATAATCTAAAAGCCTTAATTAACTCATAAAAACCTTTTGATTCATCAAATTTCCCTGCATATAATATTTTCACATTATCGCGTTTTTCATATTTTTCTGCAGGATAAAAAATCTTCTCATTATATCCAGCACCAATATTTATAATCTTATCCTCAGGATAATTGTAAATATTAGAAATACCCTCTATAACACCACTGCTTAGTGCTAATATCTTATCTAACTTACCAAGGCTTTTAACATACTTATCTTTCATTGCTGGGTTCTTTTCAGCTTGTCTTATATCCGTATTATGACAAACTCCAATTACTTTTTCATCCTCAAACACATCGCAAACTATCGAACTTAAAATCCATAAGTGATGTGTAATTACAACGTCTGGTTTAAATTCTTTTTTAGCTCTCTCTAATTTTTTACGGAATGCTTCCTGCCAAGTTTCCAACATTTCATCTGTCATATTTTTGTACAAAGTATTTTCATAAGGCATAATATCACTCATACCTACGATAGGAAAACTAATATCCTTACCTTGAAACTCAACTTCAAATTTCTCTTCTAAAAAATTAAAATCATATTCCGGCGTTGTTGCATAAACCGCAGCTTGTTCAACGTCAAACTGTTTTAGCCCTTCAATTACATTAGTAAAATATACACCACTTCCTGTCTTAATAGGTAATTGTGCTAATACGTGTAAAATTTTCATAATTATCTTCCTCTATTTCATATTTTCCGTCACTTATATTATAACCTAATTTCAAATTTTTTTATAGTCAAGGTATTAAAAATTTAAGATAATTAAATAAAAAGAGAAATTTACATTAAGCAATCCTACTCTATGTAAATTTCTCAAAATTTCTTTTCATCATCCAAAGGATTCCTCTCTCTTATTAATGAAAAGATTATTCCTTTGTTAACATTAATTTTAAACGATAACCTATCGCTTATTTTATTATCTATGCTCAACCACAAGACGACGCTTCTTGATCATCTTTAGTTTCTATATAATCATTTTTATTATAAAACGCATTTTTATATCTATCTAACTTAAATGGTTCGACTAGATTAATAACAGTAAATCCATCTAAACCAAGTTTTTTACATACTTCTTTACTTTCTTCAGGTTTGTCACTATAAACAAAAATTTCTGAGTCTTTATTTAACTTATCTAAAATACTATCTATTTCATTAGGTAAAACTTTGATTTCTTCATCACTTAAAGTTTCACTACCTAAGTTTAAAAATTGCTTATTTTTACTTACTGAGATACGGTATTTGAATTCAGATAATAATGCATTGCTGTATATTGCTTTACCATAATCATATTGCTTAATTCCATCTCCAATATGAAGTTTCGTGAATCCACGCTCTCTTAATAATTTTTCAGTATTACGAGATGTTACATCAACTACACAATATAGAATTATATCTTTATCCTTATACTCATCTAGCACATCGCTATTGTTTTTGAAAAGTTTAATAGGTAAGTTTACCGCATTAATTGCATGCCCTCTTGCATATTCTTTTCTCCAACGAACATCTACAACAAGTGCTTCTTCAAAAGTTTTTTTCTCTACTTCAGCTCCAGCGATTCTCCCTGGCTTACCTTTAAGTAATTTAAGCCAAAACGCATAAAGACCTAATAGGATAATTAATAGTACAATTACTATAATAACAAATATTTTCATCTATTTTACTCCTTTCTTAACATAATTATATTATATCACACATTTTGTATTTTTAATAATAAATGATATTATAAAATTACTTTGATTTTTTTATAAAATAAGAGTAAAATTATGTTATAGACATTTTTTAGAAAGGAGATTTAGATGAAAATTTCCAAAATCAGTAAAATAGACAACAAAAATTTAAAACTCGAATCTTCATTACTTTTTGATGGAATATTAGTTGGCCTAGCTGCGGGAATAGTCGGTGCGTGCTATAGATTACTTATTGGATATAGCGAAAAACTTGTTCACTATACAGCTGACTTTATAAAAACTGGTTTTATATATAAAATTATATTATTAGCAGTTTTAATACTACTCGCATTATTTTCTGGATTCTTACTTAAAAGAGAACCTATGGCGAGTGGAAGTGGAATTCCTCAAGTATCAGCAGAAATAACAGGAAGACTTAATTCAAATCCATTACGTGTACTTATTTATAAAATTACCGGAGGATTAACAGCTAGTTTAGGTGGTCTATCTTTAGGTAGAGAGGGCCCATCCATTCAACTCGGAGCAATGAGCGGAAAACTTGTATCAAGAATTTTAAAAAAGGATAGTATTAAAGAAAAATATCTTATTACTTGTGGTGCTAGTGCAGGTTTATCTATTGCCTTTGGTGCGCCACTTGCAGGTGTCCTGTTTTCTATAGAAGAAGTTCATAAGCAAATCACAAAAAAAATTGTAATTTGTTGCTTCAGTGCTGCTGTTATGGCAAATATCGTCGGACAGTACATCTTTGGTCTTACTGCTATTTTTAAATTCCCAGATGTACCGTATGTGGAAGTTGATATATATCCTTGGGTTGCTCTATTAGGTATTTTACTAGGAATATTTGGAACATTCTATAATGTTACTATAAAAATACTATTCAAAATTTACGAATATTTCAAATTAAATATAGTGTTTAGGCCCCAAGTAGCTTTTCTCATTTCATTTGTTCTATTTATTTTTTATCCCATAGTTTTAGGGAGCGGACATAGTTTAGTAGAATTTTTAATTGAAAATAAATTTAGCTTTATGTTTTTATTAACTTTATATTTTATAAAAACTTTATTTTCACTTATATCATTCACATCCGGCGTTGCAGGTGGTATTTTCCTACCAATTCTGATTCAAGGAGCTGTACTCGGTACATTATTTAGTAATTTCTTTGATGCCAAATATACAGCATTATTTGTCATCTTGTCAATGTCTGGATATTTAACAGCAATTGTAAGAAGTCCTATTACTTCAATAATATTATTATTTGAAATGACACAAAAACTTAACTATTTCCTTCCAATAGCACTTTGCTGCTTATTTGCATATATAACTGCGAATATCCTAGGAACAAAACCAGTTTACGAATATCTATTAGATCGTATTTTATCAAGCAATAAGCTAGATGATGACGAAGTTGAAATGGAAGTAGAAATCCTTACAACAATTTCTAACGACAGCTTTTTAGTTGGAAAATCAATAAAAGAAATAGAATGGACTGAAAATACACTTATCTCTCATATCGAACGCTCTGGTAGAGAAATCGTACCAAAAGGGACAACTATTTTAGAAGCTAATGATAAACTTACAGTTATCATGCCTAAAGAAAGTGTTGATTTATTTTTAGAAAAATTTAGTAAATAATTAAAAGACTAGAAGATTCATGTAAGATTCTTCTAGTCTTCATTTTTATATTACATTAAAATGTTTTAATGCATTTGTAATTCCATCATCATCTACGCTTGTCGTGATATAATCGGCAATCTCTTTAACATTATCTCCAGCATTCCCCATCGCTACACCTATTCCAGCATGTTTAAGCATATCTATATCATTACCACCATCACCAAATGCCATAGTCTCCTCTAATTTAATACCAAAATGTGCGATAACTGCATCAATTCCAGTATTTTTTCCACCATCTTTTGGAATAACATCAGTGAAATGAGTAGTCCATCTTGCTGCTTTTGAATTAGGCATATATGCTAAAAAGTCCGCTTCTTCCTCTTCTGATACAAAGACATTAAGTTGATAGATTTTTTCACTAATTGCTTTATCATATGCTAGCGGATCTTCTTTAAAACGCTCTGGATCTCCTAGCTCATCTTCTAACCATTTTACCCTTGAATTTTTCAAATTCATAAATGCTCCATCTAATAAAGCAAAATCACAAGCAATATTATTCTCCTTAAAATAAGGAAGGACACTTTTTATATCTTCTTTAGATAATATTTTATCGTTTAAAACTTCCCCATTTTCTAAATAACAATATTGACCATTTATTGTAATATAGCCATCAAATTTAAAATCTAATAGGTCATTTAAAAATGTAGTATGGAACGGTGCTCTTCCAGTAGCTATAAATATCTTAACACCTTGTTCCCTTAATTTTTTTAAAGTATTTACAGTATTCTCTGGAATTGTTTTTGTTTTAAAACTTCTAATCGTTCCATCGATATCAAAAAAAATTGCTTTTATTTTAGTCATTTGTATTCTCCATCTTGTTTAAATCAACTACACTATCTCTTGTTTTTAATTCATAACCAATTAATAGCTTCATAGCTGTTTCTTCTTTTTTTATAATATTCAATAACATCTCAACAGTCTGCTTAGCGGCATCCTTAAGATCAAACTTAATTGTTGTTAACGGCGATTTTAATAATGCTGAAGATGTATAATCACCAAATGCTGCTACTGAATAATTCTCTCCAACACTTAAACCAGATTCTTCTAGAGCTTTTATCGCCCCATAAGCCAGATTATCCGTTGCACAAATTAGACAACTGTCTTCTTTCAACTTTTCTATGTTCTCTTTTACTATTTCATATCCTTCTTCCATTCCGAAATTAGTAATTAGCACATTCTCGGGTTCTAGATTATACTTTTCAAGAGTTCTTATTACTCCTAATTTTCTATAATAACCTACAGCAATATCATCTTCTCCAACTCCCAAGTAAGCTATATTTCTATGTCCACTTGCTAATATATAGTTTGTTAAATCTCTAGCAGCATTAAAGTCATTGTACTCAACACTATATGTATACTCTCCTTCTTGCCCTAGCATAACAACAGGAACATCTATAGACTTAATAGTACTTTCATATGTCTTACTCATAGTAGTAGGTAATAAAATAATCCCATCTACATTCATTCTCGCTAATTTTTTTATATACTCCAATTGTTTATTTTCATCAAAATTAGCATTCATTATTAGCGTCTCATAATTGTTGTTTTTTAACTCTTTATCAAGATATTTTAAAGTATTTCCACTAACATAAGAGTGAAGACACGGAACTATTACTCCTATAATTTTGCTATCAGTACTCTTTAATGCTTTAGCAAAAGTATTCGGTGTATAATTATACTTATCTACTATTTCTTTAATTCTTTCTCTTGTTTCTTTTTTTAAATTCCCACCATTAAAGTATCTAGAGACAGTAGTAGTACCTACTCCGGCCATTTTCGCTATATCTACTATTGTCAATTTCTTCATAGATTACCTCCTTAGACCATAACTATAATTATATACGATTCAAGAAAATAAATAAAGAATTATATAAGAACATTTTTAGAAAAAATAATCACTAAATATTTATTAGAAATGAGAAATTCCCCTCCTGTAATAACGACATATTTTTTCACTTTTAATAATTATTCTAATACAATTTGACTGCTAATTTTATTATAAAAACTATAAGAACTACTCTGATAATAGTAATCTTTACTATTTTTATTACACTTAATTAATTATTCTAAAATCCAAACCTTCTAACTGTACCAGTACAAATAAATAATTTTCACGCAACAGACCTCTAAACACTATCAAACATGCATAGAACAATACGAACAATTAATTTAAAAAAATTAAACAAAGTTCTTGAAATCCTTTACTAAAAGTGATATAGTTTTCATTGGAGGTATAATATGATAGTTCAATTAAAAAACGTATCAAAACAATATAAAGATGCTAACTTTAAATTAGAAAATATTTCTTTTGATATTAATAAAAAAGAAGTTATTGGAATTATCGGAAGAAATGGTACAGGAAAAAGTACTATTCTTAAAATGATAAATGGGATTGTTTCATACGATAGCGGAGATATACTATATAAAAACTCTTCTATTAAAGGTATGGATGCAAGTACCCTTAGAAATACTAGAAAAAATCTAGCGTATATATTCCAACACTCTAATCTTATTGATAACAAAACAGTATATTATCATTTAAGTCTAGTATACAAATTAAATAAGGTTTCTGTTGATAAAAAGAAAATAGATGATATTCTTGAATTCATGAATATTACAAGACTAAAAAATAGTCTTTGTGGTAGCCTAAGTGGTGGTGAACAACAAAAAGTCGCTATTGCTATGGCACTATTACAAGAACCTGAAGTTCTACTTTGTGATGAAATTAGTTCTGCCTTAGATACTAATAGTGAAAAAGAAATTTTCGCTCTTTTAAATAAATTGCGTACAACAACTGACATTTCAATTGTTATGATTTCTCACAGCCTTTCATTACTTAAGAACTTTTGTGACCGAGTAGTAGTTATCGATGATTCGACTATTAAAGATATTGTCGTACCTAACAAAAATGCAAAAGACGATTACGACAGTAATTACTATAACTACGTAAAGGAGTTTTTATTAAATGATTGATTTATTTAAAGCCAATTACGATGGTATTATGAAAGCATTCTGGGAAACAAACTATATGATGATTTACTCTATGTTAACAGTATTTTTCATTTCCCTACCATTAGGTATTATGCTTTTTGCTTTCAGTCGTGATTATTTATTAAAAAATAGAGCAGTTTATGAAGGACTTAGCATTTCTCTTAATGCCCTACGTAGTGTTCCGTTTCTAATTTTTGTATTCATATTAATTCCTGTAAATAGATTTCTATTTAAAACATCTTTTGGGAATATTGCAGCAATCTTGCCTCTTACACTAGTTGGTGTAAGTATCTATGCACGATTTGTTGAACAAGCCCTTATAAATGTTCCTAAAAAGATTGTAGATAGAGCTATAAGTATGGGAGCTACTAAAATTCAAATTATTAGATATTTCTTATTACCAGCTACAATGGATAACTTAATTTTATCATTCACCTATACTACTATTAGTTTACTAGCATATACTACTGTAATGGGTGTAATCGGAGCCGGTGGTCTTGGTGAATTTGCATTCAGATATGGATATCAAGAATACAATTATGATCTAATGTATTTAATAGTAATAATATTTATTATATATGTATTTATTATTCAATCTATAGGTTATGGATTAGCTAAACGTTTCACAAATAAGAAGGAGAAATAGATTAATGAAAAAAGTATTATCTATTGTTGCTAGTCTTTTAGCTCTTGTGCTTGTATTAACAGCATGTTCTAGCAAAACTAGCGATAAAAAAGAAGAAAAACAAGAAAACAAAACTATTAAAGTTGCTGCCCATGTCCCACCATTTACTGACATGTTAGAATTAGTTAAAGAAGATTTACAAAAAGAAGGATACAACCTTGAAATTGTAAAAGTATCTGATAACGTTCAAGCTAACGTTGCTTTAGCAAACAAAGAAATCGATGCTAACTTCTTCCAACATGAACCATTCATGAAACAGTACAACGAAAAAAATCACACTAACTTAGTAGCAGTAGCAAAAGTTTATAACTCAATTCCTGCTTTCTACTCAAAAACTGTTAAAAACATCAAAGATCTTAAAGATGGTGCTGATGTAGCTATTCCATCTGACGCTTCAAATATGGCGCGTGCATTAAGATTATTAGCTCACGGTGGATTAATCACATTAAACGATCCTAACAGTTACAACGTTACTGTAAAAGATATCAAAGATAATCCAAAACATCTTAAATTTACAGAAGTTGGTCTTTTAAACTTAAGTGATGCATATGCAGAAAAAGATTTAGTATTCAACTACCCAACTTACATTGCTAAATTAAACCTTACACCAATGAAAGATGGACTTCTAATGGAAGATAAAGCTGACTTTACATACGCTGGTGTTCTTGCCGCTCGTGAAGACAACAAAGACGATGCTAAAATTCAAGCAGTGAAAAAAGCTTTAACTAGTCAAAAAGTTAAAGACTTCCTACAAAAAAATTATGATGGTAAAGCTACTGCAGCTTTCTAATAAATATTTATTATTATTAATCCAAAATCTATAATATATACAATCAACAACCTTACCTCTAAATAAAAAAATATAACTAACAGGAGATATATATAATGAAGAAAATAATTTCATTTATAGCTAGCCTAGCTGCTTTATTATTAGTTTTAACAGCGTGTTCAAGCAAAACTGAAGCACCTAAAAAAGAAGAGAAGAAAGAACCAGTTACTGTAAAAGTGGCTTCTCACACTTCTCCAATGACAGACATGTTAGAAATGATCAAAGAAGATCTTAAAAAAGACGGTTACAACTTAGAAATCGTTAAAGTTTCTGATAACGTTCAAGCTAACGTTGCATTAAACAATAAAGAAGTTGATGCTAACTTCTTCCAACACAGACCATTCATGGAACAATTTAACCAAAAAAATAATGCTCACCTAGTAGCTATCCAACCTATTTACAACGCTACTGTAGCATTCTACTCAAAAACTCTTAAAGACATTAAAGATCTTAAAGATGGTGCTGATGTAGCTATCCCTTCAGATCCAACAAACTTAGCTCGTGCTTTACGTTTATTAGATCACGCTAAGGTTATTACTCTTAAAGATCCAAATAGCTTTACAGTAACAGAAGCGGATATCAAAGACAATCCAAAACACCTTAAATTTACTAAAGTAAGCTTACTTAACCTAAACGAAGCTTATAACGAAAAAGATTTAGTATTTAACTACCCAACTTACATCTCTAAATTAGGATTAACTCCTGATAAAAACGGTCTAGCTCTTGAAAAAGAAGGAGACTTAACATTCGCTATCTCACTAGTAGCTCGCGAAGATAACAAAGACGATGCTAAAGTTCAAGCAGTTAAAAAAGCATTAGCTAGTGAAAAAGTTAAAGATTATATTAACAAAGAACTTAAACCAAAAGGACACGCTACTCCAGCGTTCTAATATAAATTAAAATACTTAGCAGACAATGTTTGCTAAGTATTTTTTTTCTTTAATATACCTTTATAACTACCCTAAATCACTCTGTTTAATAATCTTCCCACGCTAATTAAACATATATTATTACACTCTCAAATTCCTGTATACCTTCTCTTGAATAGAAGGCAAATAATGTCTGATAACTTGCTATCATATCAAAAAAAGAAACTGACTTTCACATCAGTTTCTTTTGATTAATTATCTTATTTGTGTAATTCTTTTTCGAAAGCTTCTCTAACTTGTCCTACTGAGAACCCGATGATTACTTGAATAGCTTTACCGTTACGAGAAACTCCAAGAGCTCCAGAACGTTTTAAGAATGCATCATCTTTAACTAGGCTTTCATCTTTAACATTAACACGTAATCTTGTTACACAGTTAGTAACGTCTACGATGTTATCTTTACCACCTAAACCTTCAAGAATGATAAGAGCTTGGTCATCATGAGTAGCTGCATCATCTTTAACTTCTGGTTTTGGTGCATCTTTACCTTTTTCACGGTACTCTTGTTTAGAGTAAAGTTTTGTTTCGGCATCATCTGCTTCACGTCCAGGTGTGCTTAATTGGAATTTAAGGATTAAGAATCTAAATACAAAGAAGTAGATTACAGAGAATACTAATCCAATTCCGATTTGAACGAACATTTGTGAAGAGTGGTGTTTGAACATTGGTAACCAGTTAAGAGCTAAGAAGTCGATTAATCCACTTCCGAAGTTACCTACAACTCCAAATTGGTACATAGTTGCTGACATTAATGCACCTAATACTGCGTGAGTAGCGAATAACATTGGTGCTGCGAATAAGAATGTGAACTCGATTGGTTCAGTGATTCCTGTTAAGAAACCAGTAAGTGCTGCTGGGATTAATAACCCTGCTACAACTTTTTTCTTGCTGTCTTTAGCTGTTACATACATAGCTAAAGCTGCTGCTGGTAATCCAAATACTTTTGAGTTACCGTGTAATGAGAATCCACCTTGAGGGAATAACTCTTTTAATGGAGTTGAGCTTTGAGAGAACTCTTGGATGTGTTGTACCCAGTAAGCTGTGATTCCATTTTCTACTACTGCTGGTCCAAACATGAATGGTCCATAGATGAAGTGGTGTAATCCAGTTGGGATTAAAATTCTTTCTAGGAATGTGTAAGTGAATACTCCCGCAACTCCAGAAACTTTTAAGAATCCTTGTAATGCAGCAATTCCTAATTGAACTTTTGGCCATAATAGAGCTGTTAAGAATGCAGCTGGAATCATGATTAAGAATCCTACTAAGATTACAAATGTTGATCCTTGGAAAATTCCTAATAATTCAGGTAATTTTTTATCAAAGTATTTATTGTGAATCCATACTGAGATAGATGCAATAACGATAGAACCGATGATTGAAGTATCTAATGTGATTGCTCCAGCGATTCTAGTTAAACCTGTAGGTAATTTAAGAGCTGGCGTTACATCTACACCAAAGAATTTAAATTGAGTTAAGAATCCATTGATGAAGTAGTTATAAACCATGTAGATTAAGAACGCTTCTAATGCAGCACGACCATTTGCTTTTTTAGCAAGACCAATTGGAATACCAAGTGCGAATACTACTGGCATTTGGTTAAAGATCGTCCATCCCCCTTGTTCTACTACGAACCAGAAGTTGTACCAAAGAGTACCTTCTGTCGCGATGCTCCCTACTAAGTTAGGGTTTTTTAAGATTGAAGTTAATCCAACTACTAATCCGAAGAATGCGAATAAAATAGATGGCATTAACATCGCGCCACCAAAGCGCTGAATTTTTTGTAACATAACATTTTCCTCCTTTTTTTATTTTTCTGCTAATGTTACTTCTAAGCCATTATGATCAGAAATTATTGGATAATTATCATCATTAAATATAACAAAACTTTCTTTTACATCCAATTTTCTATTAATAAAAACATAATCCAATTTTTTCTGACACATAGAATCTTCCCAACCACTTATATTTTTATATACGGTAACGCCCCCGTCTTTTTTCTCGGCTAATTCATATGTATCGTATAATCCTTTATCAAGTATTCTTTTATAATCATCTACTTGATGGAAATAATCCGTATTGAAATCTCCCATGAAAACTTTAAGATTATTGTTATCTGTATAATTAATTAGGTTATTAAGATTTTGATCTATGTCTTCCCCTTTACATGTTGGCAAATTCATATGACAACTGTAAAATTCTACGATCTCATTATCTATTTTAAGATCGACTTTTAAAATTTTTCTCGATTCGATAGAAGTTACGGTTTGTTGTGCCGTACAGTAAAAATCCTCTACGGCAACAACTTCACCTTTAGCTAATATCGCTAAACCTTCTTCGAATTTATCAAATCCAATATGAGAGTATGTCCAATAGTAATTATAACTATCTTCTCCATATTCTCTTATCTTATCAAGTAATAATTTCCCAAAATTATCTTCTTTAATTCCATCGTGAACATCTTTACTATTAATCAATTGATTTACTTCTTGCATGGCAACCACGTCATAATTTTTTTCTACAATTACCTTTGCTAAAATATCTAATTTTTCAAGCTGATTTTCTTCTAACCAACTATGTACATTAATTGTTAATAGTCTCATTTAATGTTCCCCACTTCTTTATTTATTATTTTTTATTCCAAATATCTTCATTGTATTGAGCAATTGTACGGTCAGATGAGAAGAATCCTGCTTTTGCAATGTTCGCAATAACTTTCTTCATCCATAATTCACGGTTTTCGTAATCTGCTAACATTTCTTCTTTCTTAGCGTAATATTCCTCAAAGTCAATAAGTGTCATGAACCAGTCTTTATTAAGTAGTTCGTTGTATAGTCTTTCTAATCTTTCTTTGTTTCCAAGTTTAACTAAATCTTCAGATACGATAAAGTCAACAACCTCTTTAACACCATCTTTTTCATAATATTCTTTAGAAACATATCCAGCAGTTTCGTAAAGTTTAATGATTTCATCACTTTCTTTACCAAAGATGTAGATATTTTCACGTCCAACTAGTTCATCAATTTCCACGTTAGCTCCATCTAGTGTTCCTAGAGTTAATGCTCCGTTTAACATGAATTTCATGTTACCAGTTCCACTTGCTTCTTTAGAAGCTAATGAAATTTGTTCTGAAATATCAGTTGCTGGTATTAATTTTTCAGCTACACTTACGTTATAGTTTTCTACTAAGAATACATTTAAGTATTTGTTTACTTCTGGATCATTGTTAATTAATTCTGATAGACATAGAATTAAGTGAATGATATCTTGAGCTATAATGTAAGCTGGTGCTGCTTTACCACCGAAGAATACTGTGATTTTTCTTTCTGGTAATTTTCCATTTTTAATATCTAAGTATTTTTTGATTACATATAAAGCGTTCATTTGTTGACGTTTATATTCGTGGAATCTCTTGATTTGAGTATCAATAATACTGTTTTCATCTAATTCGATACCTTGAGTTTCTTTTAGGTATTCTTTAAGAACAAGTTTGTTCTCGTGTTTGATTTCTTCTAATTTAGCTGCTACTTCTTTACTATCTACAAATGCTAATAGTTTTTCTAATTTAGTTGCATCTGTTAAGTATTCATCACCGATTAGGTCTTTTAAGTAAGCCGCTAACGGTCTGTTAGAAAACTCTAACCAACGTCTGAATGTGATACCGTTAGTTTTGTTGTTAAATTTCTCTGGATATAATTCATAGAAGTGTTTTAACTCAGAGTTTTTAAGAATTTCAGTGTGTAGGTAAGCAACCCCGTTTACACTGTTAGAGAAGTGAATATCCATGTTTGCCATGTGTACTCTGTCATCTTTATCGATGATTTGAATATCTTCACCTTCATATTTTTCTCTAATAACTGCATCTAATTGTTTGATGATTGTTACTAAGTGTGGCACCACTTCTTCTAAGTATGCTAATGGCCATTTTTCTAACGCCTCAGCTAAGATAGTGTGGTTTGTGTAACCAGTCATTTTTTGAACGATTGTATATGCTTCTTCAAATTCAATTCCGTGTTTTTCAGTTAATAAACGAATTAATTCAGGAATTACCATACTTGGATGAGTATCGTTAATTTGAACATATGCATATTCGTATAGATCGTGAACATTACTTCCTTTAGCAATTGCTTCATCTAAAATTAATTGAGCCGCGTTTGATACCATGAAGTATTGTTGGTAAATACGTAGTAATTCACCATTTTTATCACTATCATCTGGATATAAGAATAATGTTAAGTTTTTCTCGATATCAGTTTTATCAAAACTAATACCATCTTCAATAATACTGCTATCTACTGACTCGATATCGAATAAGTTTAGGTAGTTTTTAGTATCTTTTTTATACCCTAATACGTCAATTCTTTTTAGTGATGAAGTTAAATTGAAGTTTTTGAAAGGTACTGTGTATTTAACATCAGTGTCTCTTAACCATGAAGAATCTTCAATCCAGAAGTTTGGCTCTGCATGTTGTTCATTTTTAACAAATACTTGTCTGAATAATCCGCAGTGATAGTTTAATCCGACTCCATCACCATTGATTCCTAAAGATGAGATAGAATCGATGAAGCAAGATGCTAAACGCCCAAGACCACCGTTACCTAGTGATGGTTCTAATTCTGCTTCTTCAACATCACTAAGACGTTTGTTAGCTGCGTTTAATTCTTTTTCGATTTCTTCGTAGATTCCTAAGTTAATTAGGTTATTTGATAATAGTTTACCAATTAAAAATTCTGCTGAAATGTAGTAAACTTTCTTTTTATCAGAGTTTAAAGCTTTTTTATCAGCTTCTTCTTTTACATAATTTAATAGTTGTACATATATTTCTTTATTATCTAAATTACTTAGTTCTTTATTTGTATTTTCTAATACATATTTACTAAATGACATTTTATACCCTCTCTCTTGAATATCTTACTGTAATGTTTCTTAAAAATTCTTTTCTCTCTTCTGTTAAATCTTCTGCAAGCATTCTCCACTCCCAGTTTCCTCCAACTGTTGATGGAACGTTCATTCTGCTTGTTGCATCTTTATCTAATAAGTCTTGCATTGTTACGATTGCGTAATCACTTACTGAAGAGTAGATTCCTCTAATCATTGCTTCAGTAATTGTTTCATCATCACGACGGTTTAAGTATTCAGAAACTAGTTCTCTTTCTGATTCGCTTAGTTTTTCATACCACCCATTAACTACATCGTTATCATGTGTTCCTGTGTAGGCAACACTATTTTGAGTATAATGATGAGGTCGATCTAGATTATCTTCTCCAGGGAAAGCAAATTGAAGAATCTTCATACCAGGATATCCAGAATCATCTAATAATTTTTCTGCTTTAGCATCGATAAATCCTAGATTTTCTGCAACGATTGGTAAATCACCTAATTGTTCTTTAATTTTTTGGAATAATTCAATTCCAGGACCAGCTTCCCAAGTACCATTTACTGCATTTTCTGCATCTTTATCTATTTGCCAGAAATCTGAGAATCCTTTGAAGTGATCGATACGAAGTACATCATAGATTTTAAAACTTTCTTGAACTCGGTAAATCCACCATGAGAATCCTTGTTCTTTGTGTTTTTCCCAATCATAGATTGGATTACCCCAAAGTTGTCCAGTAGGACTGAAATCATCTGCAGGACATCCTGCTACATAAAGTGGTTCATTGTTCTCGTCAACTTTAAATAGTTCTGGCATAGTCCACATCTCAACACTATCAGCACTTACATAAATTGGCATATCTCCAATAATTTTGATTCCTTTTTCATTAGCATATTCTTTTAGTGCTAACCATTGTTTAAAGAAGAAATATTGAGTTACTGTGTAGTATCTTATACTATCTTGAAGTTCTGTACGATATTTTTCACGAGCTGCTTGTTCACCTTTTTTAATATCTTCATCCCAGTGAATAAAGCTCTTATATCCAAAACTTTCTTTTATAGCCATATATTCAGCATAATCAGCTAACCAACTTGAGTTCTCAGCTTCAAATTTTTCAATTTCAGCTAATACTTCATTGTTTTTACTAGTGTTAGCAACTGCTTTTTCTAGAATTGGTCTTCTTGCTTCAAATAATAATGCATAATCAACTTTTTCAGGATTTTCTCCAAAGTTAACATTTACATAATCACTTTCTTCAAGTAATCCATCTTCTTTTAATAATGAGAAATCAATTAGATTTAAGTTTCCTGCTACAGCTGAGAAACTTTGGTATGGTGAATCACCATAACTTGTAGTTGTTAATGGTAAAATTTGCCAATAAGTTTGTTTTGTTTCTTCTAAGAAATCAACAAAATCATAAGCACTTTTACCAAATGTTCCTATTCCAAATTCACCTGGTAATGATGTAATATGCATTAAAACACCACTTGAACGTTTTGTCATCCTATTTTCCTCCATTTTATTTTTAACTTGTCTGTACAAAATAAGTTCTTATTAATCAACAATAATTATTATAATAAAACACTTACATTTTGTCAACACATTTATGTAATTCTTTTTATTTAGTTATGTAACCTATACGTAAATGTTCGGAACACTATAAAACTTTTACATATTTCTTGATTTTTAATCCTTGTACATTTATAATAATATAGATAAACTTTGAGAGGTTAATAGTAAATGAGCAAATACAAACAAGTCTACAGAGACTTAAAAGAAAAAATTGACACTCGAGTATATAAACGTAATACTGAATTACCGAGTGAAAATGAGCTAGTTAAAGAATATGGTTATTCTAAAGATACTATCAGAAAAGCTCTATCATTATTAGAAATTAATGGTTATATTCAAAAAATCAAAGGTAAGAATTCTTTAATTCTTGGTCATGGTAGGATTAAAAATAACTATCTTGGAAATATTAAAACATCTTCTGAACTAAATATCGATGGAAAATACGAAATTAAAACTTCTTTAGAATCCCTTTATATCATTCAAGGCGATAAAAAGATAATGGATATTTTCGGATCTGACGAAGATAATGATTTTTACAGAGTTAGTCGTAGTAGATTAATAAACGGCGAACGACTAGAATACGAAGTATCTTATTTCGATCGTAAACTTGTTCCATTTATTAACAAAGAAATAGCTGAATCTTCTATTTATAAATATTTGGAAAAGGAATTAGGACTAAATATCACACAGTCAAGACGTGAAATTTCATTTAGATATGCTACTGAAGAAGAAAAACAACATATGGACTTAGGTGAATATAATATGGTCGCTGTTGTTGAGAGTATCACATATTTATCAAATGGAAATATACTACAATACGGAATACTAACATATAGACCAGATAAATTCACATTTGTAACTATGGCAAAAAGATAAAAACGACTCGTAAATTACGATTTTATTAGAATCGAATTTATAGAGTCGTTCTTTTTTTTGTTTTTAATTTTAAACTATCCTTACTGTTTTAATTGTAGCTTGCGACACCTTCATATCTTTTGTTATCTCAAAAGGATATTCCGGTTAGAAGGAGTGACTCAAAAATCGTGATTTCGAAGAAATCGATTTTGTCGAGTCACCCTCGCACAGTTTATTAGATATCTAAAAAGCTTTTATAGAGCGAATTTAGATATCAATAAACCACTGCGTCTATGAGTTTTCATGAAAACTATTTTTAAACCTAGTACTTTTGAGTCTGTACCCTCGCTGTGAAACACAAAAGTGTTTCACTTCAGCTACTACAAAACAGTAAGAAAAATATAAACTTGATTAACAAATCAATTTATTAATATTTAACTAGTATTATTAATTTTACTCAAATATTTTGTAATGGTGAAAATGGAACTTGAAAAGTTCCATCGGTAAAATTAAGACTAGAGGCCTAATTTTAAGGTGTAATATCCACTTTAATTGTCTAAATGACAATTAAAGTTAGATGGAACCGTCCGCCACCATACTTAAAATATTTGAATAGTAAAATTAAATTATCTAAATATACATAAAAAAAAACTGATAAAGGAAAATTATTCCTCTATCAGTTTTTATTTTATTCGAGATTATTTTAATCTTTCTTCTAATTCTGCTTTTAAGTCTTCAAATCCTGGTTTTCCAAGAAGAGCAAACATATTTTTCTTATACGCTTCTACTCCTGGTTGGTCAAATGGATTTAGACCTTGCATGTATCCAGAAATACCTACAGCTTTTTCGAAGAAGTATACTAAGTATCCGAATGTAAACTCGCTCATATCTGGAAGTTCTACTACAAAGTTAGGTACTCCTCCATCAGTGTGAGCAAGAAGAGTTCCTTCAAATGCTTTAGTATTTACAAAGTCCATAGTTTTTCCAGCTAGGTAGTTAAGTCCATCTAAGTTATTTTCAGCTTCTTTAAGTTCAATATCTTTATTTGGAGATTTAACTTTTAAGATAGTTTCAATTAGAATACGACGTCCTTCTTGAACATATTGTCCCATAGAGTGAAGATCAGTTGAGAAGCAAACGCTTGATGGGTATAATGCTTTTCCATCTTTACCTTCAGACTCACCGTAAAGTTGTTTCCACCATTCGTTGAAGTAAACCATTGATGGTTCATAAGAAACAAGAATTTCGATTAGTTTACCTTTTTGTTGTAGTACGTTACGCATTACAGCATATTGGTAAGCAATGTTAGTACTTAAATCTGGTGAAGAAAGTTCATCTTGAGCTAATTTAGCTCCAGCCATCATTTTATCAATGTCAATTCCACTTACAGCAATTGGAAGTAACCCTACTGCAGTAAGAACTGTGAAACGTCCACCGATATCATCAGGTACTACAAATGTTTCATATCCTTCATCATCAGCTAATGATTTTAATGCTCCACGAGCTTTATCAGTAGTAGCGAAGATTCTTTCTCTTGCTCCTTCTTTTCCATATTTCTCTTCAAGTAATTCTTTGAAGATACGGAATGCAATCGCAGGCTCAGTAGTTGTACCAGATTTAGAAATTACGTTTACAGAGAAATCTTTTCCTGTAGTTTTTAAGTAATTCACTAACTCTTGAGTATAACTTGAAGAAATAGTGTGACCTACGAAGAAGATTTGAGGAGTTTTTCTATCTTTTTCATAGAAGTTATAGAAACTATCATTAAGCATTTCAATTGCTGCACGAGCTCCTAAGTAAGATCCACCAATTCCGATAACAACAAGTACATCAGAATTTCCTTGAATTTTTTTACTAGCTTCTTTAATTCTAGCGAATTCTTCTTTATCGTAGTTAGTTGGTAAATCAACCCATCCTAAGAAGTCACTACCAATTCCAGTTTTATTGTGTAATTGATCGTGAGCAACTTTCACATAACCTTCCATATTTTTCACTTCTTGTTCGTTAAAGAAGTTAAGTGCTTTCGAATAATCAAATTTTAAGTGCATTTTTGGTTCTCCTTATTTGTTTTCTCACCTTTTATTATAAATCATTGTTGGCTTATCGTCTATAATATAATCGTAAATTAATTCAGAAACTTTGTCTGCATTGTGTCTAATCGTATTATTATCAACGATTCCTACATCATTATTTTTTATTAATTTTATTCCCAACTCTTCAATTTTCTCTTGATCGATTTTGACCGGTTCTTGTTTTTCTTTGTGATATTTCGATAAAATACTATCATCAAACTCACGTGAATTAGCAATTACTAAGTCAAAAATATTCTCTTCTACATGTTTATTTATCGCAACTATATGGTCTGAAACTGTATAATTATCTGTTTCTCCATGTTGAGTCATAACATTACAAACATATATCTTCTTAGCATTACTTTCTCTTATTTTTTCTGAAACCTTAGATATTACTAAGTTAGGTATTATAGAAGTATATAAACTTCCTGGTCCCATAATAATATAATCGGCTTCTTCTATTGCCCTAAGCACATCTTCATTAGGTTTAACTCTAGAAGGAGTAATGTATACATGATCAATAACTCCTCCAGCTTTTGTAATAGAAGATTCTCCTCGAATAATTTCTCCATCTGATAATACAGCATTTAATGTCGCTATATCATTAGTAGTCGGCAAAACAGTTCCACGTACATTTAAAATTCTACTCATAACTTTTACCGCAGTAGAAAAATCACCATGAATATCAGTCATAGCCGCTATCATTAGGTTCCCAACAGGATGCCCTTTAACTTCTCCACTATCAAAACGATATTGAAACATTTTTTCTAAATACGGTTCAACATCAGATAACGCTGCAATAACATTTCTAATGTCTCCCGGTGAAGGAATATTCATATCACTTCTAATCTTACCAGAACTTCCTCCGTCATCTGCTACTGTTACTACAGCAGTTATCTCAAGAGGATATTTCTTTAATCCTCTTAAAAGAACAGACAAACCAGTTCCTCCGCCAATAGTAACTACTTTTATTTTAGTTCTCATTTTCCTACCTACCCTTATTAATATCGCGATGTTCTAAATACACCCTATATCCTAATTTCGAAATATCTTCATGTAATTTTCTAGCTACACTTACAGAGCGGTGTTTCCCACCAGTACATCCTACTGCAATAGCAACTTTATCGCGACCCTCATATTGATACTTATCTACCATAAACTTCATAAGCTCTAAATATTTATCATAAAATTCCTGAGTAACTTCATCCTCAAAAACATAATCATATACTTCACTGTCTTGACCAGTTTTTTCTCTTAATTCGTTTATATAGAACGGATTTCGCAAGAAACGAACATCGACAATATTATCTGCATCTATTGGAACCCCATATTTGTAACCAAAACTTGAGATTGTAATATGATAACTATCTTTCTTCTCAATTCCAAAGTCTTCTAGTATTTTTTTCTTCAGATCCTTTACAGAAGTATTTGTAGTATCATAAATATAATTCGCAATCCCTTTGATATCATTCATATCTTTTCTTTCTTGCGCTATACCTTCAAGTAAACTAAATTCTGTAGATAAAGGATGATTTTTTCTAGTTTCTTTATATCTATTTACCAAGACTTGATCATCACTATCTAAAAACAAGATTCTTACATCAAAGTACTCATTTTGTTGTAGTTTTTTTAATAATTCTTTTAAATCAACAAAAATATGTTTACTTCTTATATCAATACTTATCGCTGTTTTATCAATATCTTTTTCTTCTATTATTCTTAAAAAATCTTCTACAACTAATCCAGGTAAATTATCTGTACAAAAATACCCTTGATTTTCAAAGACTTGTAATGCTGTATTTTTCCCTGCTCCACTTATTCCTGTAATTATAACTAATTTTTTCTTCATAGCTTCACATCCATCTTTATAATAATATAAGTTTTATGGAATAATATATTCTGTTAAACAAAGAACAAATAAACTGCTCCATTTCTATATTGTACACCATTTCTAATTTTTTGTGTAGTATTTTAAAATATCAATAAAAAGAAAACTACTGTAAGAAAATAATCTTACAGTAGTTAAGAGACTAATTATCTCGTATTCCTATTTGTATTGTTATTAACACCATTATTTACTCCATTATTGTTTCTTGTACCTGGAGTCGCAACAGTATTATTGTTGTTTCCTCTTGATGATGAATTATTGTTGTTATCATTTGATGTATCGTTTTGATTATTATTTGAATTATCATCATCAGAATTATTATTACGATTATTGTTGTTATCGTTGTTATTCTCACGACTTCTTTCTTCTTGCTCACGTTTGTTTTGTTCTTCTATTTGACGACGCTCACTTTCTGTAATAATCTTAACTCCTCCATTTATAGAACCAACATTTCCTGGAACCGTAAATCCTTTTGGAGGATGAATTCTTACAATATTTTGCATATTAATTCGATACAACGCTTGTGTCTTCTGAGTATCATCTTGAGTCATATACTTAGTAGGACCATCTATTGCATCAAATCCTTGCCATACAGCCATTGTATAGTTACTAGTGTAACCTATTGTCCAAGAATCTTTAGAATAGTTGTTTATATCGAAACCGTATTTCTGAGCTTCACCTTCTCCGAAAGTAGTAGTACCTGTTTTAACCGCCATATCAGCTCCACTAATACGAGCATTAGCTGCAGTTCCATTAACTACGTTTCTTAGCATAGATGTCATGATGTATGCTGTAGAGTCTTTTATAACTCGTTTTCTATCATCTGTACTGAAGCTTTTCACTTCAGTTCCCTCACTATCATATACTTTCTTAATAGCTTTAGGTGTTGCATAGTATCCACCATTACTAAACGGAACATAAGCACCTGCCATTTGCAGTGGTGAGAATCCATCACTACTTCCTCCAATTGGAGTAGTAATTGAATCATCAGTAATATTCATTCCAACATTAGCAGCATATTGTTTTACTCTATTAAATCCTACTTCTTGGTAAGTCTTAATAGCTGGTATATTATATGACCATACTAATGCATTATTAATAGTTATATTACCGTGGAATTGTCTATCCCAGTTTTGAATTTGTGAACCTTGAATCTTAGTATCATTAACAGTATGATCAGATCCCCAGTTTAAGTACTCAATCGCAGGTCCATATGCAAAAATCGGTTTAATCGATGAACCAGGTTGCAGTTTCGCTTGAGTAGCAATATTAAATCCATGGAACGTTTGTTTTTTACCACCATATAAAGCAGCAATACCACTATTTTCATTATTTAATACAACCATTGCAACGTTACTTGCTTGTTTTATTCCAGCATAGTTTGCATTAACACTTTCAGTTAAAGTGTCTTGAATCTTAGAATCAAAGTTTGTATAAATTTTAAGTCCTAAGTTTAAGACATCTCCTTCATAGTCTTTGTATTCTTTACTGTTTTTCAATTCATTTACAATTTGATTCATGTAAGAAGTATATTTAGAATCGAACTCACTTGATAGTAATACACGTTCACTTTCATCACGCTCTATTATTCCTGATAATACATCTGTTTTTTGAGCAGCTTGTGAATCAGCTTCTGATATTTTTCCATGATACTGCATTAAGTATAACACCGTATCACGACGCGCCTTAGCAGCCTCTGGATTATCGTAAGGATTATAAGTATTAGGGTGCTGTGGCATTCCCGCTAAAAGAGCCATTTGAGGAAGAGTAAGTTGATTTAATTCTTTCCCATAATAATATTTCGCAGCGGTTTTTAAGCCGTAAACCCCATCTGAATAGTAGATTCTATTTACATACATTGTAAATATTGATTCTTTATCATAGTTTTGCTCAAGTTTATATGCAAGGTATGCTTCTTGAACTTTACGTTTTACACTCTTATTATCGTCAAGGAAGGTTCTCTTAATCAATTGTTGAGAAATAGTTGATGCCCCTTGTGAACCAAAACCACTAGTTAAGTTTGACACAACTGCTCCTACTAGACGTCTAAAGTCTACCGCACCATGTTCGAAGAATCTATTGTCCTCTGTTGCTAAGATAGCATCTTGCATTTTTTGTGGTATATCCGCAGTTTCTAAATTCTCACCAATTTGGTTACCTAATTTCGCCACCTCATTGTTATTTGTATCATAAACAATTGTTCTTGAATTATTATCTAAGATTTTAGAATCAAATGCCGGTGCTTGGTATATCCAGAACACACATAATAAGAAAATTGATATAATAGCAACACTTGCTACATATAAACCATACCTAATAATTTTCATCCATAATGCTTTATTGTTCTTTTTAGAATTTGGATTACTTATTCTATTTGGACCTGTCGGTCTTCTCGGACCTCCTGTTCTTTTTCCTCTATCAGGTTGCTGAGGATTTTGCGGCTGAACAGGACGATTTTTCCCTTGTCCGCTTCTTCTCATTATTTCTTCATTTGTTAATGGCCTTCTTGGTTGACCATTGTTCGTTGGATTAGTATTTTCTCTAGATATATATCCACCTGGCATAACACTCTTTCTTTCGTGAGAGTGTCTATCTCTTCTTGATAACCGATTGTTATTATTTTCTGCCATAGTATATCCTCTCTTTTTTATATATTTAAACTTTCACTTTATTCATATTAATTTTTCATAATAAAATGTCATAATATACTACATTAATTTTAATGTATATTGGGAAAAAAATCAATTTACTTTGCATATATTAACTATTATTTAACAATATTGTAACATAAGCCAAGCTCTTTCAATTATATGCTTAATAATTAATATCAAATTTAAATAATTTACTATTATACTCTAAAGCTCATTATAATACATAAATAAAGAAGCTATCTTGAGTCGATAGCTTCTCTATAGAAATTTTATTTATTTACTGCTGCTTCAATATTTTTTATAGCTGCCTTAGCTGCCGCAATTCTAGCAATAATTACCCTATATGGTGAACATGATACATATCCTAGTCCTATTTTTGAGCATAGTAAGATTGATCTTTCATCTCCACCATGTTCTCCACAGATTCCAAGTTTAATACCTGGTTTAGTAGCTTTTGCTTTTTCAACCGCAAGTTTCATAAGTTCTAGTACTCCACTATCATCAAGATGAACAAATGGATCTGACTCTAAGATATTTTTTTTCTTATAAATATCAATGAATTTTTCAGCGTCATCTCTAGAGTAACCAAATGTTAATTGAGTTAAATCATTAGTACCGAAACTGAAGAAATCTGCATGTTCTGCAATCTTATCTGCAATTAGACAAGCTCGTGGAATTTCAATCATCGTTCCTACTTTATATTTGAAATCTGCATTGTACAATTGAATTTCTTTTTCCACAAGTTCAACGATTTGTTCTCGTAATACTGCAAGTTCTTTTTCTAAACCTACTAAAGGAATCATAATTTCAACATTTACTTCAATACCTTCTTTGCGAGCTCTAATTGCTGCAGAACTAATAGCTTTCGCCTGCATTAAGTAAATTTCTGGATATGTAATCCCTAGTCGACAACCACGATGTCCCATCATAGGATTGAATTCTGCAATACTAGCTATTTTCGCTTCTAATTGGTTAACACTCACACCTATTTCCTCGGCAATAAGTTTTACAGTATTTTCATCTTTTGGTAAGAATTCATGAAGCGGTGGATCTAACAGTCTTATATTAACAGATTTACCTTTAGCTTCTTTGAAAATCCTGTAGAAATCTTCACTTTGAATTGGTTGTAATCTATCTAAGAATCTAATTCTCTCATTAGTATCACTTGCTAAAATCATTTTCCTAACTAGACTAATTCTATCTTCTTCAAAGAACATATGCTCTGTTCTACATAATCCTATTCCTTCAGCTCCAAACTCAAAAGCAACTTTAGTATCAGTTTCATTATCTGCATTTGCTAGTACTTTAAGTTCTCTAATTCCATCAGCCCATCCTAAAAGTTTATTGAATCTATCACTAAATTTAGCATCAACTTTATCTACTTCACCAAGATACACTTTACCACTACTTCCATCTACTGAGATTGTATCACCTTCATGTAATGTTACCCCAGAAATTTTTAGAGTTTTTTCAGCATAATTAATAATCATATTTTGGCAACCACAGACACAACATTTACCCATTCCTCTCGCTACCACAGCAGCGTGTGATGTCATACCGCCACGTAAAGTTACAATAGCTTCCGAGCTAATCATACCTTCAATATCTTCTGGAGAAGTTTCTTCCCTTACTAAAATAACAGGTTTTGTTTTCGCCGCTTCTACTGCTTCTTGTGCTGTGAAATAAATACTACCAACTGCTGCTCCAGGTGATGCTGCTAACCCTTGAGTTAATTGTTTAGCTTCTTTTAATGATTTTTCCTCAAATGTAGCATGAAGAAGTTTATTAATTTCTTCTGTTCCTATTCTTAAAATCGCCTCTTCTTTAGAAATTACACCTTCTTCCGCCAATGATACCGCAACTTCAACTACTGCATTTGGTGTTCTTTTTGCATTTCTTGTTTGAAGAATATACAATCTACCATCTTCTATAGTAAACTCAATATCTTGCATATCTTTATAGTGTTGTTCTAATTTTTTAGAAATTTCAACAAATTCTTTATATAAATGTGGCATATCCTCTTTTAAGACACTAATATTTTTAGGAGTTCTTATACCAGCTACAACATCTTCCCCTTGTGCATTAATTAGGTATTCACCAAAAAGTTCATCCTCTCCAGTTACAGGGTTTCTACTAAATGAAACACCAGTACCACAATTATCTCCCATATTACCAAACACCATAGCTTGAATATTTACAGCAGTACCAAGTTTATCACTAATATTGTGTAATCTTCTATAAACTTTAGCACGATTATTATTCCATGATTTAAAAACAGCTTCAATAGCTAGCATAAGCTGCTCTTTTACACTCATAGGAAACTCACGACCTACTTCTTTTTTATAGATTACCTTAAACTCTTCAACAATATTGAATAAATCTTTCTCATTTAATTCGCTGTCTTGCTCGTAGCCATTAGCATTTTTAACTCTAGTTAAAACTTCCTCAAACTTATATTTTTCTACATCCATAACAACGTCTGAGAACATTTGAATAAATCTTCTATAACTATCATATGCAAAGCGATAGTTATTATTTTTCTTAGCTAATGCTATAGTAGTTTCATCATTTAATCCAAGATTTAAAATAGTATCCATCATTCCTGGCATAGAAAATACTGCGCCACTACGAACAGACACTAATAAAGGATTATCTATACTTCCTAATTTTTTCCCAATATTTTCTTCTAAAATTTCAAGTTGTTCATTAATCTGTTTTAAAATCTCAGGTTTAATTCTTTCCCCATTCTCATAATAACTATTACAACTTTCTGTGGTAATAGTAAAACCAGGAGGAACACTAATTCCTAAACCTTTCATTTCTGCAAGGTTTGCTCCTTTTCCTCCTAATAAAGATTTCATATCTTTGTTTCCTTCGCTGAAATTATAAACATATTTTTTTGACATTTTAAGATCCCCCTATAAAATTTTATTATTCTATAAAATTTCGTTTTATATTATTTTTGTTTAAACCTCTTGGCCTCTTTCTCTCATAATCCCAATTATTAATTCAGCTGTCTCCTCTACAGCTTTATTTTGAACGTCTATTATCGGACATCCAAGTTTTCCCATAATCTCTAGAGCATATTCTAACTCTTCAAAAATCTGGATTTCATCTGTATAATCCGAATTTCCAACTACCCCTAGAGTTTTTAGTCTTTCTTCCCTCAACTTATTAAGTTGTTCTACCGAATTTGTTAAACCAATTACTTTTCTTTTTACTTCATATAGTTGTTCTGGCAGTATTAAATCTTGAATAATAGGAACATTCATAACTTTTATATTTCTATTTGCTAAATATAAACTTAATGGTGTTTTAGAAGTTCTTGATACACCTAAGATTATAACATCTGCTTCTTTTAGACCATTTATATCTTTCCCGTCATCATACTTCACAGCGAATTCTAAAGCATCTATTCTCTTGAAATACTCAGCTCCCATCTTTCTATTTAAACCAGGATTTCCTTCCGCCTTTACTCCTAATTTTTCTTCGAAAGTACTGAGCATTTCACTTAATAGATCTATAACTTTTATATTTTTTTCTAACCCTTTTTCTTTCACATAGCTTGCTAAAGCACCATCAACTAAAGTTTGCACAATTACATCTCCATCATTAACATTGGATATAATACAATCTACTTTTTCTTTTGTACAAACATTCGAATTCTTAAGTACTTTATATTGTTTATTTTCATAAGAAAATTGCACTAATGCTGCATCTACTACATCTTTTGCAGTATTTCCTATAGAGTCAGAAATTATATGTACAGTTAACATATTATCCCTCCAATATTTCTAATAATAACTTAATTAATGTAGTTTTCGATATTTTCCCGACGATTACCTTACCATCCTTTTCATCCCTTACAACAGGTAAGCAATCAATCTCATGTAAAATTAATTTTCTTAATGCATCAGTAACTAACTCATCTTCATATATGTATATAACATTCGGAACACGTGTCATTGCTAATACTATAGGAAGATTTTGTCCATCAGCATTTCTAGATAATTTCAGCATATCCTTTCTAGATGTTACACCAGCAAGGTGATTATTCTCATCTACAATAAAAATAGTCCCTACATCATAAATAAATAATTTTGATAATACCTCAGAATAGTTCGCTGTACTTTTAGCTGTTATCGCTATTCCCATTACATCTTTAACTAATTTACTTTTAATTTCCTCGCGTACTTCTCCTGGTGAAAAGTTATAATTATAGTAATATCCAACATTAGGTTTTGCTTCCAAAATTTCTAACATCCCTAAGACCGCAAGATCATTTCTTAAAGTAGATTTCCCCAAAGAAAGCTTTTCTGCAATTTCATCACTCGTTATCGGCTCAAAATTCTTTACTATTTCAATTATAGCTTTGTGTCTTTCCGTAAGTTTCATTGTTCCTCCTTCTTGTATCATAATTTTTATTATACAATATGTTACACATTAATTCAAGCGTTATCATTAATTAATGTGTAATAATATTTTTAATATATTCAGTTATTTACTTTTAAATTAGATATATTATGTGATATTAATAACATTTATTACCAAATTATTAAAATAGAGTTACTCGATATCTATTTTATTTAAATTTAAATATTTATATGTTATAATTAATCTAATAATATATTGAGGGGAAAAATTGTATGTCAAAATTATCAAAACTATTCGCAATCGGTACAGGAATAGCCGTTGCTAACTATTATTCAAAAAATCCAAATAAAGTCGAAGAACATGCTGAATATGTTAAGAAAAAATCTAAAGATTACTATGGTTATACACGTTGTATGATTCGCTACACTAAGAAAAACGGTGTTGAAGAAGCGGCAATCTACCTATACAACGACCTAGTAAAAAATCTTAAAAAAGCTAAAAATGCTTTAGAGAATAAATACAACGATGCTGTTGATTACGGAAAAGAATTATCTAATAATGTAACAGATATTAAAGGACATGTATCTAACGTAAAAGAATACACTGCAGAAGTTAAAGAAAATCTAGGGGATGCTAAAAAAATCGTTGAAGAATTAAAACCTTCTGTAGAAGCTTATAAAGAAAAAGCACTTTCTTCTTTCGAAAAAATTAAAGATCAAGTTTCTAACATCAAAAAAGACGTTGACGAATCAAATGTTCAAGAAAAAGTTGAAAATTTCTCTAATAAATCAACTGAAACTTTAGAATCAGTTAAAGAACGCGTTGAGACTGAAGTTCTAAACAAAACTCCTGAACAAAAAGAAGAAAAATAATAACGAGGATTTAAGATGAATCTACTATCACTAAATACTCTTCCTAACACAGGAGAAGCGGTTAAAAATTATGGTGCATACATTGGTATAATCATAATAATCGCTATAATTTTCTTCCTAATCTGGAGAAAAAAGAATAATAAAGACGATTAAAAACTC
>NZ_JAPWCB010000014.1:0-53820 GCF_041433745.1 Gemella sp. 27098_8_149
TTTTTTTATGTTTTACTAAAAAATCCTGACTTCGAATTCCCTGAAAAGTTTATAAAATATGTAAAAAGCTTTTATAAAGTGAAATTAGATAGATATAAACCACTGTGTCTATTAGTTTTATATAAAATTTTTAAAATTTCGAATTTGTTGTACCTCCCCTAACCTGGTATGTAAAAAGTATATAAAATGTAGCTTGGTCGTATATAGAGAAAAATTTAAAGGAATAGTGTATAATAAATAAGATATGAATTTTTAATTAATATAAAGATTAGAAGGAGTTTGAATAATGAGTGAAACAATTTGCGCTATATCGACTGCCCTAGGAGAAGGAGCTATTGGTATTGTTAGACTTAGTGGTGACGAAGCATTTAGTATTGCTGAAAAAATAGTAAGACTACCAAAAGGTAAAACGGTAGAGAGTCTAGCTAGTCACACTATAAATTATGGTAATGTAGTTGATCCAGCTACAAATGAAAAAATCGAAGAAATTATGCTTGTAAAAATGGTAGGTCCGCGTACTTATACTACTGAAGATGTTATAGAAATTAACTGTCATGGTGGTATTGTAACGATTCAAAAAGTACTTGCACTTTGCTTAGAACATGGTGCTAGAATGGCTGAGCCGGGAGAATTTACGAAACGTGCCTTTTTAAATGGACGTATCGATTTAACACAAGCAGAGGCTGTAATCGACTTTATTAAGAGTAAAACAGATGAAGCTAGTCAAATTGCTAACAATCAAATGCAAGGACGCTTATCGACGCTTATTAAACGTCTACGTGCTGAAATTTTAGATATACTAACAGTTGTTGAGGTAAATATCGATTATCCTGAATATGATGATCTAGAAATAGAAACGACAAAAACTATTCTTGAAAAATCAACAAGTATTAGAAATAGTTTAGAAAGTCTACTAGAAACATCAAAACAAGGAAAAATTATTAAAGAAGGAATAAATACAGCTATTATTGGTCGACCTAACGTTGGTAAAAGCTCACTGTTAAATAACCTACTACAAGAAAATAAAGCTATAGTAACTGATATTGCAGGAACAACTCGTGACGTACTAGAAGAGTACGTGAACATTAAAGGAGTACCGATTAAATTAATCGATACAGCAGGTATTCGTGAAACAGACGATATCGTGGAACAAATCGGGGTTAAACGTAGTAAAGAAGCTTTAGAAAAAGCTGATTTAGTATTATTCTTATTAAATAGTAGTGAAGAATTAACTGAAGATGATAAAGAATTATTAAAACTAACTGAAGGAAAAACAACTATCGTAATATTAAACAAACTAGATTTAGAGACGAAAATTGATATTGATGAAGTTGAAAAATTAGCGTACAACCACCCTATCATAAAAACATCTATGACAACATACAAAGGAATAGATGAACTTGAAAAAAATATCAGAGACCTATTCTTTGGTGGAGCTGCTCGTCCAAAAGATGCGACATACTTATCAAATACACGTCAAATCAACCTTATTCAACGAGCTTTAACAAGTTTAAATGATGCTATCGGAGCTGCTGAATTAGGATTAGAAGTAGATATGGTCTTAATAGACTATACGAACACTTTCAACCTACTTGGAGAAGTTATCGGGGAAAACTCTGGTGATGAACTAATAAACGAATTATTCAGTAGATTCTGTCTAGGAAAATAAAATGTTTCACATGAAACATGAAACAAAAAGGAGAACGAAATGAAATGTATAAGTTTTAATGTCAATGGTCTAAGAGCGATCGTTGGTAAAAATTTCGAAGAAGATTTTAAACAATTAGATGCTGATTTCTTCTGTTTACAAGAGACAAAAATGCAAGCAGGACAGTTAGATTTACAATTTGATGGCTATTATAGCTATTTTAACTATGCTGAACGTAAGGGATACTCAGGAACAGCTATATATACTAAACACGAGCCATTAAATGTAACATATGGAATAGGAATCGATGAACATGATACAGAAGGTCGTGTAATTACCCTAGAATACGATAAATTCTTCTTTATTACGGTATATACACCGAACTCAGGTAGCGAGCTTAAGAGATTAGATTACCGTATGAGTTGGGAAGAAGATTTTAAAAACTATTTATTAGAATTAAACAAAACAAAAGGTGTCGTTGTTTGTGGAGATTTAAATGTTGCTCATACAGAAATAGATTTAAAAAACCCGAAATCAAACACGAAAAATGCTGGGTTCACACCGGAAGAAAGAGAAAAATTCACGAAGTTATTAGATGCTGGATTTATCGACACATTTAGATATTATAATCCAGATTTAACAGGTGCCTACTCTTGGTGGAGTTACCGTTTTAATGCACGTAAAAATAATGCGGGATGGAGAATTGATTACTTTTTAGTAAGTCGTGACTTAGAAGAGTACTTAGAAGGTGCTGCTATTCACAATGAAATTTTTGGTAGTGATCATTGTCCTGTAGAGCTTGTATTAAAAGACAATTTGTTGTAAAATATAATATGCGTTGTGGCTAAACCATGACGTATATTTTTATCTTTAGCATGACTGACAAAAGTAATATCTTATTTAAAATCATGCATAATGATTAAAAATACTTATTAAAAAATAAAATTAGCGGGGGTGACTTAATAAAAATAAATTTCTATGAGATTATGGGTTTAAGTTATTCCTGTATTAATTTTAAGAAAAGAGGTAATTTATGGGACCAAAATTTTATATAGAAGATGTAAATGAATGGGACACAAAATATTCTATCGATTACATTAAATTCGATGAGTTTGGAGTGATTGATGTTGTAAGAGTAACAGAAGAGAAAGATTATCTAGTTCACGGGAATATTACGTTACCAATCTTTGATTCGGAAAATGAGTATATAGATTACTTGGAAAAAGAAGATATAATAGATCCATACTTGGCAGGTATTCTTCGCAAATTAATAGGATACAAGCCTGAAAGAATGATAATAGACGAAGTTTCACTAAATAATGTACTATTTATAGGTGATCCTAGGGGTGCAGAAAGAGCGACAGGTTTTAAAGATGCATTTGAACTTATGATGGAAGCTACGATGAGATGGGAATTCTCAGCTTTAGAGGCACTTAGAAGAACGATGCAGGTTATAAGAATATTAATGCGGGACAAAGAGCATAAATTAAGTGATGGGCCTATTAGAATAAAAAAGGCGAGCTAATGCTAAGAAAAACAAAATTAGAAAAATAATAGCAAGTAATGAAGAGAATAGCAGAGGGTCGTGTTTTTTAAAGAATAAGCTATAAAAATGAGTGGGAACATGGAAAAACTAGTAAAGTGACGACTAGTAATGATATAAATGAAGGTATTTCTTATGTCTTAGAAAAACTGGGAGAAACAGTAGAGACAATGCCACTCACTACTTTTTATGAAGATTATGAGAAATACCCTACTTTTTTGCTGAAAATATCAATTATTTAGTTATTCATCATTTAGCTATGATAAAATATCTTCGAAATCAGTGGATTGTACATGAAATTTTACAATCTATTTAGCTCTTTGCTAAAATTAAAAACATAGAATTTTCATAAATGAATACTCATTTAAACAACAATACGATAAGAAAATATTTAAGTGACTTTAAAATTGTATGAAAATAAAAAACAAAATTATCTATAAAAATATTTTAGATGATAAAGATAGAATAGCGTAGGAGTTAAAAATAGAATAATATAAATGTTTCACGTAAAACAAAAGGAGTGATAGGTTTGAAATTTTATTCTTATGAATATTTATTAAATAAAATAGATCAGAGTAATACTATAACATATGTAGTAGGAGGATGCTTACTATTAATAATAATAGTATCACTAATTAAGTATTATAAAAATAGACAAGATAGCAAGTATAGAGAATTAGCTATCATAATGATATTAGGTATCTTTTTATTAATCGGGATACAAGTAAGTGATTATCAAAGTAATAGTATATCAGCTAATCAGTATAAAAGCTCTATTGAATTTATTGAGGGAGTTTCAGAAAAATTAAATATTGACAAAACACATATCTATATAAATAGTGAAGCCTCTATAGAAAATTCATTTTTAAAAATAGATGATAACTACTATAGAGTAATAAGTAACGGAAAAAAAGGTGATTATTTACTAGAGAAAATAGAATTGGTAGAACCAATTGTTGAAAAAGTGGAGGTGAAAAGATAATGCAACTTTCATATATAGATATAGCAATAAAACTAGCTTTAGGTTTATTATCGCTTGTAATAGTAATTAATATATCAGGAAAAGGAAATTTAGCACCAACTTCAGCGAGTGATCAAGTTCAAAACTATGTACTCGGGGGAATATTAGGAGGGGTAATATATAGTCCATCAATTTCTATTTTACAATACTTCAATATATTATTAATATGGATAATTTTGGTATTAGGTCTGAAGTGGTTAAAAACAAATAACTCATACTTAAAAAAAATGATAGACGGAGAACCTACAACAATAATAAAAAAAGGAAAAATAGATGTAGAAGCAACAAGAAAAGCTGGTTTAACAGCACAAGACATAGCTTTTAAATTAAGAACACAAGGTGTTTATAGTATTCAAAAAGTAAAAAGAGCGGTTTTAGAACAAAATGGACAACTAATTATAATACAACAAGGTGAGGAAAATCCTAAATATCCGGTAATTACTGATGGAACGATCCAACATGGTACATTAGAATCGATGGATAAAACAGAAGAATGGTTAAAAGAAACTTTATTGGAATTAGGATATGAAGACACATCTAAAATATTCTTAGCAGAGTATGACAAAGGACAATTACATATAATTGAATACTAATATAATTTGTTTTTTAAATGAAATTAAAAATTTTAACAAGACAATAACAAATTAATTAAATAAGAAAATAATAATATCGATTAATATAACAAAAAGTAAAAGCAGGAAATTGAAAAAATCAATTTTCTGCTTTTAAAAAACTATTTTTCAGCATTAATAAAATCGAAAGAAGAATCTTCTTGGAATTTTTTAACGACATAAGAGCAAGTTGCGATAATTTTTTTATTTTGTTCTTGCATATCTTTAACAAGAGCGTCTAATAACTTCCCAGCTACCCCTTGACCTCGAAGAGATGAATCAACAAAAGTATGATCTGCAACAACTACAGTAGGATTGCTAGTATTAGAATAAGTAATTTCAGCAATAACCCTACCATTTTCATCATATTTAACGAAACCATTATTTGTTTTAGTAAATTCCATATAAACCTCCTAGAAAAATCATATAATAATATGAGTGTTATTAGTTTTATTATATCATAAAAAAGGTGAAAAGGATTTAGAATTGAATTTTAAAAATAGTAAGAGAGTATCCTACATATCACTCTATAAAAAGTACTAGAGTTATTAAAGGAAAAGTAATGCTCAATCAAACTCTTGTTTTAGATTTGAAAGTTAGAGGGGGACTTGATATAGAAAAAAGTATTTAAAAAAGAAGAATTAAAGGTAAATATAACAAAATAGAAAATTACTACATAATCTCAACAGTTTATAAGTGGATTTTATGCTGATCTTCTTTTTTTATTGATATTTTGTATTTTCACTACCATTTTCATGATATTCTTATTACTCTTTTATATTTTGTTGTTTTTTTACGTCATGCTATATTTCCCTTATTTTGTCGTTTTATATTTTTTATGTCTTTTTTATTTTTGAATATTGTCCATTTTTTTTTCTTTATTTTTCTCGTCTTTCTTCTACTTTGTAATTTACATTTGAAAATAATTATAAAATTATTATTCCTTAAATTAAAATAAATAGTTTTACTGAATTTTTATTTTCTAAATAATAAATAGATTAAAATATTTTTATAAGATTTTTTGTTTAACATCTTATAGAAGAAAAATAAAACGGTTTATTTTTTTGAAAAAAGTTATTGACAAATATATAAAACGGGTGTACAATTAGTTTAATTTAATACACAAACGTTGAAAAGATAAGTAGATTAATACGTAGCTACAACAGAGAGTTGCTGGTTGGTGTGAAGTAACATGGTGAAGTTTAGTTGAAAATGGTCTTAGAGTTTTGTTTATCTAATAGGTAAACACGTGAGTTGCACGATATAGCACACAGTATAAACATGTACTGAATAAGGTACTAATCGCAAGGTTAGTATAAACTAGAGTGGTAACGCGAATTAAGATAATCGCCTCTATTGCATACGCAATAGGGGTGTTTTTTTATTACCTAAAACACAGAACTTATCAAAACGTAGAAAAGAGGAAAAAATATTATGACAAGAAAATTTAGTTTTGAAACATTACAATTACACGCAGGACAAACAGTTGGAGATACAAAAGCGAGAGCTGTGCCTATTTACCAAACAACATCATTTGTTTTTGATGATACTCAAGATGCAGCTGATTCATTTGCATTAAGAAAAGCTGGGAATATTTATACACGTATTACAAACCCTACTACTGCAGTCTTTGAAGAAAGAATTAACGCTTTAGAAGGTGGAGTTGGTGCATTAGCTGTAGCTTCAGGAATGGCTGCAATTACATATGTATTCTTAACATTAGCGCATGCAGGAGATCACATTGTATCTTCTAAAAATGTATATGGAGGAACATATAACCTGTTAAAACTTACTCTACCACGTTATGGTGTAGAGTCAACGTTTGTTGATCCAGATAACTTTGAAGAAATTGAACAAGCAATTACTGATAAAACTAAAGCTCTATTTGTGGAAACTCTAGGTAACCCATTAGCAAATATTGCTGACTTAGAAAAATGGGCTGAGATTGCTCACAAGCACAAAATTCCATTAGTAGTTGATAACACATTTGCTAGTCCATACTTAATTAATGCATTTAGCCATGGAGTAGATATTATTGTGCACTCTGCGACTAAATTCATCGGAGGTCACGGTACATCAATCGGTGGTGTTATCGTTGATAGCGGTAAATTCGACTGGGAAGGTAGTGGAAAATTCCCACAATTAGTAGATGAAGATCCAAGTTATCACAACTTAAGTTATACAAGAGATGTAGGACCTGCGGCGTTCATTACAAATGTAAGAACACAGTTATTACGTGATACAGGAGCAGCATTATCACCATTTAACGCATTCTTATTATTACAAGGTTTAGAAACGTTATCTTTACGAGTAGAACGTCATGTAGAAAATACTCAAAAAGTAATAGACTTCTTAGTAAAACATCCTAAAGTAGCATCAATCAACTACCCAGGATTAGAAGGAAACAAATATTATGAATTAGCTAAAAAATACCTACCTAAAGGTAGTGGATCAATCTTCTCATTTGATGTAGTTGGAGGAGAAGAAGCAGCGCGTAAAGTAATTGATAGTTTAGAAATCTTCTCAAACTTAGCGAATGTAGCTGACGCGAAAAGTTTAGCTATTCACCCAGCATCTACAACACATGGTCAATTAAGTCCAGAGGAATTACAATATACAGGAATTACTCCGCAGCAAATTAGACTATCAATTGGATTAGAAAGTGCTGATGATTTAATTGAAGATTTACGATTAGCTTTAGAAAATATTTAATAGAGAGAAAGTTTCACAAGAAACATTTAATTAAAATAATTAATATTTTATTAAAATTTGTGGATTAAGACAGACTATTAAAAACCCTTGACAGCCATTTATTTTAATACTAACATATAAAAAATATCTTAATCCACAATTTTCTCTTTTTGAGTAGAGATTGTTTAGGAGCATGAAATAGAAGCGAGGCAGCGCAAAAATTTCATATAAACTCCTTCCTAGACAATCTCTGCTTTTTATTTTTTGAAAAAATGAGGGGAAAACATAATTTTTAAAAGAATATATCCTAAGAAGTATGTTTATGATATAATTTTAGTAATAATAGTAGCTAAGGGGTGAAAGTATGTATAAAATAATGATAGTAGAAGATGATGAGATAATTTCAAATTCAATAGCTGGATATTTACAAAAATGGCAGTATGCTACGCATGAAGTTGTAGATTTTCAAAATGTAGTTAAAGAATTTGTGGAACAGTCACCTGATTTAGTGTTAATGGATATTAATCTTCCCTACTTCGATGGTTATTATTTCTGTGAGGAGATTAGAAAATTATCGAAAGTACCTATAATTTTTATTTCATCTGCAAATGATGATATGAATATTGTAATGGCTATGAATATAGGTGCGGATGATTTTATTGAAAAGCCATTTAAGTTAGTTGTCCTAAAGGCAAAAATTGAAGCACTACTGCGACGTGTGTATAATTTTAGCGGATCTTCAAATCTTGTAGTGTATAAAGATGTAATTTTTGATATGAGTCGTGATGAGGTGAAATTCCAAGATAACCTTATCGAACTTACTAAAAATGAAAGTAAAATTCTTACGGTTTTATTAGAAAACAGAGAAAAAATAGTAACGAGAGAAGAGATAATTACCGCTCTGTGGCAAAGTGATAATTTCATCGATGAGAATACCCTATCCGTTAACATAAATAGGCTAAGAGCTAAATTAAAAAGCATAGGAATAGATGAATTTATTACGACTAAAAAAGGTAAAGGATATATCGTCTAATGGAAATATTAAAAAGTTATTTAAAGAAAAACATAAAGGTTTATATCTTATTTATAGTTTTTATTCTTATATTTTTTATTATGTTCTACTTGTACAATTTACCGCTAGAAGCTTTAATTTATACAGGAAGTTTTTGCTTTTTAGCAGCGCTTATAGCTAGCTTTTCTGATTATGCTAATTATAAAGAAAGTTATAAGAAACTAAATTTCTTGGAGCAAAATATTCTAAATGATCTAGATGCTCTGCCGAAAAGTTTGGATATCAGAATAGATTATTATCATAAAATTATAGAGAAATTGTATGAAGAATTAGAAAAATTAACTCAGGAAAATCGACAAAAAAATACCGACATGGTTGATTATTATAGTATGTGGGTTCATCAGATAAAAACGCCGATTGCTGCGATGAATTTTCTATTGGATAATGAAGAAGTAGATCAAAAAATCTTACAGCAAGAACTGTTTAAAATAGAACGATATGTCGAGATGGTTCTGACGTACATAAGATTAGATAGTATATCCTCAGATTATGTCATAACTAAGATTAATCTTGATGAAGTTGTGAAAGAAAGTGTAAAAAAATATGCATCACTATTTATTAATAAAAAAATAAAATTAAACTATGTTTCACATGAAACAATGGTGATTAGTGATAAAAAATGGTTAAGCTTCGCTTTCGAACAAATACTAGGTAATAGTGTGAAGTACTCTAGTAGTGGTGGAGAAATTACTATAGAAACCTGTGATAATAAACTGGTTATAGAAGATAAGGGTATAGGAATCAAAGAAGAAGATCTACCTCGAATTTTCGAAAAAGGTTTTACAGGTTTTAATGGAAGATACGAAAAAAAATCGAGTGGTCTAGGTTTGTATTTATGTAAAAAAACTCTAGATAAACTTGGACATCATATTGAAATTTCTTCAACAGTTGGAAAAGGAACTAGAGTAGAAATTACATTCCCGAAAGAAGATACATTAAGGGATTAAATATAAATAAGTCAATAAGAAATCCTCTTGGGAGTTAGATTATAGATTTAACTCTCAAGAGGATTTTTTAATTTAACAAGTGAGACTGGATATAAATTGATAAACTCCCGAATTAAGGTAGCTATAAACCTGACAAAATCTACTTGATATATGCGAGTGACTTAAAAATCGTGAGTTAGAAGAAATACGATTTTGTCGAGATGCCCCTCAAAGTTTATTAGATGTAAAATTTATAAAACCTAAAAAGTCACTTGATATATATATATATTATAATGAAAGAAAAGATATTTTCTAACTAATAAAAGAAATTATCTGAAAATTATCTTGTTTAAGTTTATTTTATTTGATAGAATAATAGTAAGGTATAAGGAGGGAAAAGATGAAGCAGTATTTAAAGAAAAGATATTTAGAAAATAGTTTGTTGCTTTTACTAATTATTTTTGGAGGAGCGTGTAAAGTTGTTGCTGCGTATTTTATAGGGGATGGATTTAACGAATTAATTAAGTCGAATACCGATGGCTTTTTCTATAATATAGCCTATGCAGGTATAGTGTTTTTATTATATTTGGTTTCTCTTTATATAAAAATTCCGTATGAAAACTATGTAGTGCAAAAGATGATAACTGACATTCGATGCGATGTCGTTGATGCAATTTCTAAAAATAATTATGCTAATTTCAATAAGAAAAATAGCGGAGATTACATATCATGGCTTAGTAATGATTTGATGATTGTTGAGGAAAAAGGATTTGGTAATTTTTATCAAAGTATTACAGCGATAATAGAAACGCTTTTAGCTATAGTTGGATTATTTGCATTCCACTGGTCGATTATCGTCTTTTCTATAGTAATGAGTGTTCTTACATTAGTTTTACCAGCTCTTGCGCAAAAATCTATCCAGAATAAAGCTCAGAGATACTCAGGTTCATTAGAAAAATTAATAAGTAAAAATACAAATTACTTACAAGGATTCGATAGTTTATTATCTTTCAATAAATTAGGGATTTTGAAAAAAATTGTAGCAAGTTCTTCTAATGAAGTATTAAAAGAATCTGTATCGCTAAGAAAAAGTGTCGGTTTAGCTGGTGTCCTAGGTGGTTTAGGTAACTTAGTAGGACAAGTTGGTGTGGTATTACTAACAGGGATACTAGCGCTAAAAAATATTGTTGGTTTTGGATCTATTTTAACGGTAGAATCACTAACATCTACGATTTTTAATTCAGTAGGAAATATTATGAATATTACGGTAGAGTTGAATATCGTAGTGCCAATTTTTGAGAAATTCGAGAAATTTAAGGAAGAAGCTAAGGTAATTAATGATCAAGATACTGGCAAAAAATTATTAAATGATGAAATTGAGACTATAGAATTAGAAGATGTTTCTTATAAATATGAAGAGAAAAGTGTATTAAAAAATATTTCGTATTCATTTAATAAACATGGAAAATATGCGATTGTCGGTGAAAGTGGAAGTGGAAAATCTACATTGTTAAAATTATTGACTGGAAGAATAGAAAATTACGAAGGTGCAATTAAATTTAATGGAGAAGAACTAGATGGTCTTAATAAGCATAGCTTGTATGATAAGATGCTATATATTCCACAAGAGCCTTATATTTTTACAGAAAGTTTAAGATTCAATATAACGCTAGGTGATGAATATGCTGATGAAAAAATCAAAGCTACCTTAGAAAGTGTAGGACTAGGCGAGTTTTTAGCAAGTCTTGAGGACGGTTTAGATACTGAACTTGTAGAAGGCGGTAAGAATTTATCAGGTGGTCAAAAACAAAGAATAGCACTAGCTCGTGGAATTATTAGAGAGAAAAAAGTAGTACTGTTAGATGAGATAACGTCTAACTTAGATAAGGATAATGCAGAAAAAATAGAAGAACTTCTATTAACTAATCCAGAATTAACGGTAATTCTAATAACGCACAGACTAGATAATAACTCTGAACAAAGATTCACAGATGTATTGAGATTATAATTTCCTAGGAAATAAGGTAGAACTACTTCTTTGAAATCAAATAAAAAGTAATAAATATCCCAATCTTACAAAAGTGTAAGGTTGGGACCTTTTTTGTAAGGAAAATCGATAGAATCTGTAAGAAAAGTAAGGTAGAATATAAATATAAACAACGAGGAAGTTGTAGAAAAGTTCGAACTAGGAAGATAAGATAAAATAAAAAGAATTCAGGAGTGATAAAAATGTTATTAGAAGTCAACAATGTAAGAAAAGTTTATACGACAAGATTAAGTACTCAAAGTACAGAAGCGTTAAAAAATGTAAATTTCGCAGTAGATAATGGTGAATATGTAGCGATCATGGGTGAAAGCGGAAGTGGTAAAACTACTTTATTAAATATTATCGCAACATTCGATAAAGCAACGTCAGGAAATGTGAATTTAAACAATTTAGATTTAAGTAAGTTGAAAGATAAAGACCTAGCGAATTTCCGTCGTGACAATCTAGGATTCGTCTTCCAAGATTTCAATCTACTTGATAATTTTTCTATAAAAGACAATATCCTGTTACCGTTAGTACTTGCTAATAAAAAATACAAAGATATGGAAAAAAGATTAGAGAAAGTAACTAAACCTTTAGGAATTGATAAGTTAATCAATAAGTTTCCATATGAAGTATCTGGTGGTCAACGTCAAAGAGTAGCGGTAGCTCGTGCGATTATTACAAATCCAGCACTTATCTTAGCGGATGAACCTACAGGAGCGCTAGATTCAAAATCAACAGATCAACTGTTAGAAGTATTTGAAAAACTAAATAATGCGGGACAAACAATTATTATGGTTACGCACTCTGTGAAAACAGCAGCTCGTGCAAAACGTGTATTATTTATTAAGGACGGAGTAGTTTTCCACGAACTTAGAAAAGGAAATGCGACTACTAGTGAAATGTTCCAAAAAATTAATGATACGTTAACTTTAATGCAGGCAGGTGAGTAAGATGAGCTTCTTTTATAGCAAATTTGCTTTAAACAACCTTGTGAAAAATAAAAAATTTATAATACCTTATGTGTTATCAGCAATTTTTACAATAATGTCATTTTACATACTATCATCTTTAGCCTTTGGGGATAATTTAAACAAACTTCCAAACGGTATTGATGCTACAAAACAGGTGTTAAGTTTGGGGATAATTGTAATAGCGATTTTTTCTATAATATTCTTATTTTACACTTACAGTTTTTTAGTAAAACGTAGGGTAAAAGAATTCGGATTGTATTCTGTTTTAGGTATGACAAAAAAACAAATAGCTAAAATCTTAGTGTTAGAAACAATTTTTATCGCTGTAACTACAATAGTGTTAGGAATTGGATTAGGAATAATTTTTGATAAACTTATGTTGTTAGTATTATTGAAATTATTCTCAGCGGGGGTTAGCTTTGGGTTCAGCATAACACCAATAGCGATAGTTTTCTCAGTATTATTATTCGGGTTTATATACTTCTTACTACTAGTTTATACAGTTATTAAAATTGCTAGACTTAGAATTGTAGCCTTATTAAAAGATGAGAACAAAGGTGAAAAAGAACCAAAATCTAGATGGATTCTAGCATTAATCGGTTTAGCATTAATCGGTTATGGATATTACACAGCCCAAACTGTACAAAATCCTATAAAAGCATTATTAGTATTCTTTTATGCTGTAGTTGCGGTAATTATTGGTACATATCTAGTGTTTATGGCGGTTAGTATTACAGTACTAAAAATCATGAAAAATAATAAAAACTTCTACTATAAACCTAAAAACTTCATCAGTGTTTCTGGTTTATTATACAGAATGAAGAGAAATGCAGTAGGATTAGCGAATATCTGTATATTATCTACAATGGTTCTTGTAACTATGGGATCAACATCGGCGTTATATGCAGGTATGGAAAAATCTTATAATGAAAGATTCCCAAGACAATTAATGATCGCAGGCTATAATTCTACTAGTGAAAAACTAAAAGAAATTGAAAATAATGCAAAATTAGCAGCTAAAGAAGCGGGAACTGAAGTAGAAGATTTAGTATCATATAATTCATTACCTATGGTAGGAAGATTAGTTGAAGATAAGTTTAATTTTGAATCAAATGTAGGTGTAGACTTAAGTAATGTAAAAATGATAGTTGTTTTACAACTGAAAGATTATAATAAATTCGCTAATAAAAATAAAACATTAGAAAGTAATGAGATTTTATTACATATCGATAAAAAAGGAGATTACAATCATAATAGTATTTCTCTAAATGGTAGTGACTATAAAATTAAAGAAAAATTATCAGAGTTTCCAGGAACAATAGGCTCTGCAACAGCGAATATTATGGATACATATTATGCTGTTGTTAAAGATGAGAAAGAAGCAACTAAATTAGCTACAAAACTAACAGAGTTAAGTAGTAAAGAGTTAGAAAAAAGAGGGATTAGTATACAAACAGGTACTCCTACACTTCAAAACTACGTTGCCTTCAATATCAAAGACACTACTAAAGAAGCTAAGGTAATCGAAAGTTTTAAAAAATTAGAAAAACAAAGTGGTATAGAAATAGAAGGTAAAGAAGAAAATAAACTTACATTTAGAGGAGTGTTCGCATCATTCCTATTCATCGGGGTGTTCATAAGCTTTATCTTCGTAATAAGCCAAGTGGTAATCATGTACTACAAACAAATCTCAGAAGGATATGAAGATAAAGGAAACTTTGAAATCATGAGAAAAGTAGGTATTACAGATAAACAGATTAAACAATCAATAAGATCACAAGTATTGTTAATCTTCTTCTCACCGCTAATTATAGCGACATTACACACTATAGTAGCATATCCATTTATCGAAAAAATCTTAAGATTATTCTTAATAACAGATAGTAGCATATTCTTACAGGCACTTGCTGTGACAATCGTAGTCTTCGCAATCTTCTATCTAATAGTTTATGCAATAACATCAAAAATTTACTATAGAATTATAAAAGAATAGACGAAAATAAACTCCAGAGGAAAATTCTGGAGTTTTTTCGTTTTATTTGCATTTGGACTTTTGTTCTTATAAAATAGGAAATGTAAGAACGAAAAGGCGGTGGAAATGATGAGTAAAAAAGAATTACTACTAAATAAAATGAAGGAAAATAATGGAATTATTACAACAAAAGATGCATTATCATTAGGAGTTCATAAGGATACGTTAAAAAAACTTACGCATGATGAAGAAATAGTAAAAGTAGCGAACGGATTATATGTCTTAACTAATGAAGAAATAGACGAGTATCTTTATTTTTCTTACAGAGTACCAAAGGGAGTGTTCTCTCATGAAACTGCAGCCTACTTGCAAGGTTTATCCACAAGAATGCCACTCAACTATGTTATGATGGTAATGAAGGGTGATAATGTAAGTAGAATTAAGAAAAACAGGGATGATATTTCCTTTAAATATAGTAAAAAAGAATATTATGATTTAGGTAAGGAAAAAATAATCAGCCCATTCGGTAGAGAAGTTAGCGTGTATGATAAAGAAAAAACTATACTAGATCTTATAAGAGATAAAGATAGAGTTGATTCTGGCGTATTTAGTGAAGCTATGAAATTATATTTTGGAGGTGAAGATAAAGATTTATTAAAATTATCTAAATATGCCATGTATATGAATATGGAAGAACAGCTGAAACCTTATACGGAGGTATTATTATGAAGACAGCAGAACAAATAAAAGGGGCTATTAGAAATATATCGAAAGAAAAAGGTGTTAATCCTAATTCTTTGCTACAAATGTGTCTTTTTGAAGGGATACTCGAAAAGTTATCTAAGTCAAAATACAGGGAGAATTTTATATTGAAAGGTGGGTTATTAATCTCTTCTCTAATAGGTGTTGATATGAGGAGTACAATGGATATGGACACTACAATTAAAGGTATTCCTGTAAATGAAGAAACTATTACTAGAATAATTAATGAAATTTTAGCTATAGAAATTGATTTAGAAATCAGTTATAAATTGATAAAATTAACGCCGATAAGAAATGCTGATGTCTATGAGGATTTTAGTGCAAGTATTGAGTGTAAATTCGGGAAAATTAATGCAAGATTAAATATAGATATAACTACTGGCGATGTTATTACACCTAGAGAAATTAAATATTCTTACTCTAGAATATTAGATGAAGGGACAATTCCTATTATTACATACACCATAGAGACAATACTTGCGGAGAAATTTGAAACAATTTCAAGTAGAAACATTACAACAACAAGAGCTCGTGATTTTTATGATTTATTTATGATATATAATATGTATATTAATAAGATTAATCAAGAAATCTTAGAGGAAGCTATAGTAAAAACAGCGCGACAAAGAGGTTCTTTAAAAGCAATTAGACAATATAAGGAAATAGTAGAACTATTTAAAATTAATACTACAATAAAAAATATATGGGATAGATATGCAAAGAATAATCCGTATACAAAGGATATAAAATTTTTAGATACAGTAGAGGTATATGAGAAAATTGGCAATATATTAGATTTGGATAAAATAAAAAATGTATAAATGTAGTCGTAGTAACATCAAAAATTTACTATAGAATTATAAAAGAATAAACGAAAATAAACTCCAGAGGAAAAATCTGGAGTTTTTTTGTTTTATTTGCATTTGGACTTTTGGGAGTGACTTAAAAATCGTAATTTCGGAGAAATCGATTTTGTCGAGTCACCCCCGCACAGTTTATTAGATATCTAAAAAGCTTTTCTTAAGCGATTTTAGATATCAATAAACCACTGCGTCTATGAGTTCTTATATACACTTTGTTAAAATTAAGGTCTTCTGGATCACTCCCAAAAGTATGTTTTAGAAGCTATTTTAGAGTTAAAATAAAAGTTATTTCAATAAAAATCTGAAAATTAGAAAATAAAATGTGATAATTTTCACAAATTGTATTGATTATCTTTGTTATCTCTGATAAAATTTACATAATAAATATACTTTTAAAGTCAGAATGTAAACAGATTTTAGAATGTAGTGTTAGGGGTGAAGAGTGTGTTTAAGTTAATATTTAAACAAAAATATAGTATATTAGTATTTATTATTACGGTGTTATGCGCAGCAGCACAGGTTGCGACGTCTTACGGATTTAGCTTAATTATCCAGGCGACGGTAGATAAAAACTTAAGGTTCATGGTTTCGGCGACTATTGCGGTTATGTTGATATATGTTGCTTTAAATACATTGGGTTATTTCAGAGCGATATACGTTGAAAAATTGATTCAAAATTTTTCTACAAGTCTTAGAAAAACAGCAATTGCGGATTTTAAGAAAAAGTTAGTCTATAATGAGAAACATAATAATGGAGCAGAATGTATAGCTTTAAATACTACTGATATCCAGCAGTTTGAACAATATGCTGCTAATTGTTTATTTGCGATTTACAGTATATCTTTAGTTGTTATCTCAACAGTTGCGTTACTTAAGGTGAATATTACGTTATTTATTATTTCACTTGCATTGTCTTTATTAATGATGGTTCTACCTAAGTATTTCAACAAAGCGATAAAAACAACGACAAAAGACATTTCAAAAGCTACAGAAGATTTCAATAAGGATTTAGAGAATGCGCTGGCTAGTTCAGAAATGCTAAACAACTTTTCTGCGTTGAATTTATTAGATAGAATTGTAAATGTAGGTTCAAAAAATATAAAAAATGCTAAAGTTAATAGAAAAAAATCTATTATGACTTTACAAGGATTGAATGTGACAATAAATGCAGGTAACCAAATTGCATTGATTTTTATTGCGGGATATTTCGCATATAAAGGGTATATTGAATTTGCGATGATATTTGCGATATCAGGTTATACAGGAGAGTTCTTTGGAGGTTTAACAAAAGTAATCGAATTATATCCGAATTTTGCTTCAGCAAATGAATTGTTGAGTAAGTATCCAGAAATAAAAGAAGAGCAAAGTTTACCTAGAGTAGAAAAATTAGATAAGGCGATTGTAGTTTCTAATGTTAAATATAACTATCCAGATAAAACGGTAGAATTTCCTAATTTAATTTTTGAGAAAAACAAGAAATATTTAATAAAAGGTAAAAGTGGTAGTGGAAAATCAACATTAATCAATATTTTAAATGGTGATTTGAAAAATTATGAAGGTAGCGTAGAATGGGATAATAGAGAATTAAAACAATTCGATATTAAATCAGCGATTTCTACGATGAATCAAAAAGTGCAATTATTAAACTTATCGATCAAGGATAATATTATTTTAAACAAAGAATATAACGACAAACTATTTAGAGAAGTTCTGGAAAATTGTAAGTTAATCGATGTAATTGATAATTTAGAAGAAAAAGAAAATACAATACTAGACAATAAAAACTTAGCTTTATCAGGTGGACAACTGCAAAGATTAGGGTTGGCGAGAAGTTTATATCACAAAAAAGATGTATTCATAATTGACGAAGGTACGGCGAACTTAGATAGTAAGTTGGCAGATGATATTGAGGAAATAATATTAAAAGACAAAGATTCTACAGTTATTATGATAACTCACAGAAATAGTGAGAAAATCGAAAACTTAGCAGATAAAGTGATAACACTAGGTAGCTAGATGATTAAATAAGAGAGAAGGTAAGATTAAAAAATCTTGAACCTTCTTTTTTATTGTGTAGGTATGGACTTTTGTTCTTACAAAATGGGAAATGTAAGAACAAAAGTAATAAAAAAAGAGCGATATAGGATTGATATTTTAAAATATTTTCAGGAGCAAAAGAAAAACGCTAAGGGTTGCAACCCTTAGCGTAAGTAATCTTTGATATTTCCTAAAAGGGTGGACGATGTTCCAACCGTTCGCCCTTCCTTTGAAGATAGTATATTGTAGAATTATAGAAAAAGAAAGAAATAAATAAATGTGAAAAAATTATTGCAAGAAGCATTAAAAGAAGAATTTAGTATGTAAATATAAAGACAGCAATTTAGTAGAATGAAAAACTGAGTTGTTGTCTTTTTCTGATGAACACTCAACGCAGAAAGTTGCAAGAAAATGTACATTCGAGGCGAACAACCTAAAAAGGAACTTTGTAGTGTTTGTCCTCTTTGAGAGAACAGTGATGTAAAAAAATAAAAAACAAGGAATGATCCTAAAATTCTATTTCCCGAACATTCTTAATATTTTTTGAACATTTTCGTAACAATAAAAAATAAAGCTATCTTTTAATTTATCTATATAGTATAATAAAAAAGGTATAATTGATAATTAATATCAATATAGGTGACTAGAACCTTTTTCATAAAAAGAGTGAATGCTGGATTTCTATAAAAAACAACTAAAATCCCACAGCTATTTTTACTCTTTTTGTGTAAAATAAATCTAAATTTGAAATTAAATAAGGAGATATTATGAAGATAGATGGCAGAGCGATGGCTCTCTTTAATATCAAAAAAGAAGTATATCTCGTAGCGATTCTTAAACTTGTTGCCTTTTGGTGCTCGCTATTTTTCATCTACAACTTTGTAGATTTTCTATTTTATTCACTAGGTGAAGATAGTAGAAGCGGCGCTATGTTAGGTTTTATCCTAAAGACGGTAGTAGGTTTAGTAGTTTATTACGCAGCTACAACTGGGGATAATTACTTCAGTCACAAAATTTCTAAACAGGTTAGAAATACATTAAGGAAAGAAATCTACAACAAAGTAGAAAAACTTTCACTAAATTACACAGAAGCAGTAAATACTGGTAGTCTTCTTGTGATGAATTCTTCATCGATTGTGAATATCGAGTTTTATTTTAATAAGTTTGTACCACAGATGTTCGCGACATTGTTTATCGTACTTAGCTCGTTTGTGATTTATGGGAAGATTCATATCTTACTATTTATAGCGATGTTGTTATTATATCCGCTTATTCCTGTGTCTATTATGATTATTATTAAGAAGTCGAAAAAGGCTAATAAAAAGAACTTCAGCGATTTCTTAAGTTTATCTGAAGTATTCTACGATAGATTATCAGGTTTCACAACGGCAAAAATTTACGGTAAAGAAGATAATGTAGCGAGTGATGTTGATACTCGTAGTGCAAAATATAGAAAATCGACGATGGCATTACTTCGTCACCAACTTAATTCTATTAATGTAATGGATGCTATTACTTATGTTTCTATTTTTGTCTTATCAATTATCGCTATCTTTGCGGTGAAAGATCAGAAACTTATTGTTTTCGTAATCGTAGCTTCTTTAGAATGTTTTAAACCACTACGTGCATTAGGAGGTTTGTTCCATATTTCGATGAAAGGGAATGTTGAGTTAGATAATATCTATAAACTTCTTGATCATCCGGAGCAAGAAAAAGATGAAACTATCGAGGTAGAAGCCGGGAAAAATATTGTTCTTAATAATGTAAGTTTTTCTTATGGTGAAGAGACGACTTTAGAAAATATTAATATGCTATTCAAACCTGGTACGAAAACAGCATTAGTAGGAGAAAGTGGAAGTGGTAAGTCTACTATTATCAAATTAATTTTAGGTCTAAATTCTAACTATAGTGGAAGTATAAAATACGATAATTTCAATATTGATACTATTCCTACTAGAGAAATGTCTAAAATTACTACACTTATTACTAATGATAGTTACTTAGTTAAAGGTACTATAAGAGAGCATTTAAGTGTTCGTAAAAATATAAGCGAAGAAGAAATGTACAATGCTTTAGAAAGAGTTAATCTTAAAGATTTCGTGGAAGAACACGGTGGTCTAGACTATGAACTTGCGATAGGAGCTGCGAACCTTTCTGGTGGTCAAAGACAAAGATTACTTGCAGCAAAAGCAATTTTAAAAGATTCTTACTTGTATATACTTGATGAAGCTGTATCAAATATTGACGATTACAGTAAGGAAATCGTACTTAACGCTTTTGATTCAATTAGAGAAGGAAAAATTATTATCGTTATTTCTCATGATTTAGAGACTGTGACAAATTCAGATAATATCTATGTTCTAAAAGATAAGAAAATTATTGAAGAAGGAACACATGCTGAGCTGATTGAAGAAAATTCTCTATATAGAAAATTATTCACAGATCAACAACAACTGAAATCAAAATTTTTAGCTAAGGAGGTAGAGTAATGACATCATTAAGAGAATTAAAACAACTTTTAGCTATTGCTCAGGACTTTAAACGTCCATTGCTTAGAGCGACTTTATTCGGAAGTCTAGGTCACTTAACACTTGTCGTATTTACCTACTTCATCTCGTTATTCTTTTTAACAAAAATAACGACAATAGCTGTAATTTTATTCGTAGTAATCTTTGCTTTAGCTGTATTAAAAGGACTATTTAGTTATACTGAACAACTTTTAAATCATTACGTAGCGTTCAAAGTATTACATGCCTTACGTGTTAAAGTTTTAGAGAAATTCAAACGTATATCTGTCGACAGTTTTACAAAAAATACTTCAGGTGATTATATGACGATGATTACGACTGATATTGAATTATTAGAAGTTTTCTACGCGCATACGATAACACCATTTATGATTTATATCGTACAAAGTTTAGTAGTTAGTTTCTTCTTACTATTCTTTAGTGTGAAACTGGCGTTAGTAGCTTTAATAATCTATATCGTAATCGGACTTGTATATCCGTTAAGTTTTAGGAATGTTGGGCAAGATGTTGGTGAAGATTATCGTCGTAAACTGACTCAAGTAAACAACAATTCATCAGAAGAAGCTTATGGAATTTTTGAAACATTACAATATGGAAAAATCGATGAAGCAAAACGTAATATCGATATGGAAACTGAAGAACTGACAAGAAGTTCATATCTTAAAAATAAATTCTTAGTAGATCTGAATGTTCTAAATGTTGTAACTTATAATATCGGGGTGTTGGCATTTATCTACGTGGCATCTTCACTTGATAGTCGGTTCGTAACTGTTTCATTAGTTGCGATGTTTATCGTATCGTTTATTCCTATTTTATATATGGGTAATCTTGCTTCAACATTAAGTCAAACGATGGCTAGTGGGAAGAGATTCTTAGAGCTTATGAATACGCCGGAAGAAGCGGAAAATAGTGGAGTAGTTGTTGATTTTAATGAACTTAAAGTTGATAATTTAACATATCGATACGCTGATAATACTGTAGTGGATAATCTAAGCTTCGACGTGAAAAAAGGTGAAATTATCGGATTAAGTGGACCTAGTGGTTGTGGTAAATCTACAATAGCGAAGCTTATTATGAAATTCATCTCAGATGAAAATATGGAAGGTAATATTACTATCGACGGTGTTGATCTTAGAAATATAGATAACCGTTACTTTAGAGAAAATAGCTCGATAATTTTACAAGATAGTTACTTATTCAATGCAAAAATTAAAGATAATATCACATTCTTCGAAAAAGATTTAGATAAAGAAGAGTTGGATGCATCTTTAAGAAAAACTAACTTAAGAGGTTTTGTGGATAGCTTGAAACGTCGTGAAAATGAGATTGTTGGTGAAAGAAGTTCGAACATAAGTTCAGGTCAAAAACAACGTTTATCAGTAGCGCGTTCATTCTATAATGATAGTAAACTTCTAATTCTTGATGAAGCAACGGCAAACATCGATATCTTCAGTGAGATTGAAGTGCTAAAAGCTTTAGAAGAAAGTAAAAAAGATAAGATAACAATAATAATTTCACATAATAAATCAACATTATCAATCTGTGATAAGGTAATTAGATTAGGTGAATAAAAAGTGAGAGGAACTTGGAAAGTACCAAGCTCCTCTTTATTTATTACCTTGTTAAGTTTTTATAGATTTGTTGTTTAATAAATTGTAAATCATGCTCCTCAGTAGGACAAGGAACGTCTTCAAAAAGAATAAATCTTTGAGCTGAGTAGGTCATGATAGGCCCTGCGAATGAACGGATGACTTCGGCTGGAGATAAGTTCTCGTTAATTTCAGGATTAGTTCCTTTGTGTTCTTGTAATATATCTTCAAAGTTTATTTCTGCAAAGACCACTTTTAACGAATCGATAAGTTGTGCTTTTAAATTCTCGTTTGTTAATATTTCAGAGAATACTATTTTTACAGTATCCTTATTCTCTTTTAGGAAAACCATACGATCTTCGACAACATAACTGATTAATTCTTTAAGTGAATTAGTATTTTGAATTCTTTTTAGAAAATTTAAAAATAATTTAGGAATAACAGGGACTATTATTGAATATAATAAATCTTCTTTAGTCTTAAAGTATTTGAATACTGTTGCCTGACTAACGCCTGCTTCTTTAGCGATTTGAAGTGTAGATGTCCCATGGTATCCTTGTTTTGCGAATAATTTAATCGCAGCTTCTATTGTTTTTTTCTTACCAGGTGGAAAGGTTTCGTCATGAGATATGCTAAAGTAAGATTGTAAGATATTTTCAGTCATAAGAGTCTCCTATTATTTTTTAAACTTTTCTATATCGTTTTAAGCCTAGAATATTAAGTATTATTAGAAGGATGCAAAGTGCAAGTAGAACAATAATATCAGTTTTTATCGCAAGAAGATTTTTACCTTCTAAAATTATTTTGCTTAAACCGTCACTAGCGTAGGTAACAGGTAGGATTTTGCTAATATAGACGGCGATTTTCCCCATGCTCTCAACGGATACTATTCCTGAAAAGAACATTTGTGGAATAACTATTACTGGAACGAACTGCATAATTTGAAATTCTGATTTTGCGATTGTAGAGATTAGTAAACCTAATGTTAAGGCAACCATTGCTAGTAATACATTAACTATTATAACATAAAACGGATTTCCAGCAACTTCAATATTTAATAAATATATAGATGATAGAGTGACGATAATAGTTTGAATTACAGCTAATGAGCTATAAGATAGTACATATCCTAGGACAACTTCGCTTCTTTTTACCGGAGTTGCTAAAAGTCTATCTAGAGTTCCGCTAGTACGTTCTTTTAGTAGAGCCATTCCAGAGATTAGAAATACGAAGAAGAATAGGATATAGCCGATTAAAGTAGGTGCAACTTTATTAAAAAATGTTGAATCTGCATTACCGTAGTTATAATATTCTTTAACTTCAGGCTCTTGTTTGTTTTCACCTAATTTAGGGTTTACTTTTTTAATAATTTCTACCAAGTTTTTTGCTTCTGATGCTCTTATAGAGCTTTTTAAAACTTGTTGAGCTTGCATAGTTTTAGTAGAATCTATGTTAGCGTGAGTTACTGTATAAGTATTGTTATCGTAAGAAATCACGGTATCAATCTCGTTATTTTTTAATTTTTCTTCAGCAGCTTCTTTTGATTGATATTCCTCTAGATGAACGTTATCGATATCTTTCATTACAGATACGACACTTTGAGGAGTATTTACAGATGCTACAGTAATTTCAGAATTTGTATTTGCTGAAAAGACTATGCTGATTAACCACATTATAAAAATTGGGGCAACGAACATCATTGCCAAAGTTCTTTTATCTCTAAAAAACTCTTTAAAAACTCTTTTTGAAATAGTTAAAATTCTCATTTTATTTTTCCTCCACTTTTAAGAATACTTCTTCGATAGTAACAACATTATTTTTTTCTTTTAGATTTTTTGGTGTGTCAAAATCTATAATATCTCCACGAAGAAGAAGTCCAACTTTGTCTGTAAGCTCTGCCTCGTCCATTACGTGAGTTGTTACTAGTATGCCAACACCGTTATCCCTTTGTTTAAACAATTCTTTCCAAATTTTACGGCGAAGGCTAGGGTCTATACCGACTGTAGGTTCATCGAGTATAAGTAACTCAGGGCTACCGATTAGCGCAATAGCGAGTGAAAGTCTGCGTTTCATCCCACCTGAATAATTCGATACTAATTTTTTTAAGTGATCGGTTAGGTCGACTATTTTTGCCACATAAGCTATCTCTTCTTTTAGTTGTTTTGAAGGAATACCTTTCATTTTCCCGAAAAATTCTAAGTTTTCATAGCCGGTAAGCATCTCATAAAGGGCATCGCTTTGTGCCATATATCCAATATTAGAAAGAATTTCTCTTTTTGGCATTTTGTTATCTAGAACAAGTGCTTCACCTTTATCCGCTTTTTCCATACCAAGCATTGTTTTTATTAATGTTGACTTTCCAGATCCCGAAGGACCAATAAGACCGACAATTTCACCTTTTTCTAGGGTGAAATCAATGTCATCAAGGACTATTTGATTGCCAAAACTTTTTGATAATGAAGTAATTTGTATTAATTTTTTCATAAGAATCACCTTTCATTTTTAGAGTGAGTAAACACTCACTTCATAATTAAAAAAATATAGCTGAGATTATTTGAGGGATATTAGTGCGCTTAATTATTTTAGAACAGCGATTATTAAAGAATAGTTCAAGGTAGGTGCTAAGAAATATCCCATTAGAAATAATAATTTTAACCCTCGGTGAGTGAATGCTCACTTTATAATTAATATTATAGTGAGTAGACGCTCACTTGTCAAGAAGGAAATTTAAAAAGTTATAAAAAGGGGGATAAATGGCAAGTATTTTGATAAACCAAAATATTTGTTATAACATAAAGATAGAAAAAGTCTTATTGAAGTAGAAAAGGCTCTCTACACACTCTTTTATAGAGTACCTGAGATGATGGGTACGCCGTCCATCCTTTAAGACTCTTGTCAAAAAATAAAAGAACATTCTTCGGAGTGTTCTTTTATTTTTTAAGATAAGTATTTTACGGAAAATGTAAATTTTAAGATGTTTATTCTAAGTTCTTTATAATCTAAACTCTGTTTATGAACTGGTAAATACGGTCTATTCAAAATAATATGATATAATATTTATAAAACTAGAATAACAAAATCTGGAACAAGTTTTTAGAAGATAAAAAGATTATAAATCATACGACGGGGTTATAATACCTTATGTAGTGATTCAAGTGGAAATTTTATTAAGGGGGAGATACGTCATAATGAAAATACTTGAGGTTTTAAATGAGTTTTATGGTAATTTTGAATTCGCAAAAGAAAAGTGGAATGAGAAATACGAAGGTATCCTTATCAAAATAAAGGAAGAGCAAGAATATAAAAGATGTCGCTTGGCAAAAAAAACACCAAAAAAAGAAGGATATTTTACAGTTTTTTGGAAAAAAGACTCAAGAAATAAAAACATTCCATATACTAATGAAGATCTAGGGAATGAACTCGTTATTGTTGTGATCGATAACGATAAGAGAGGACTTTTTATTATTCCAAATGATGAGGCTATCCGTAAAAAAATTCTCTCGACAAAAGACATCAAAGGAAAAATGGCTATGAGATTTTATCCACCTTGGTGTACGAATTTAAATAAAACAGCTCTAGAAGCACAAAAATGGCAATTGAAATTTTTTAGAATAATTGAATCATAAGAATAATTTTTGATGTTCTTGACGAAAAACATTGATGAAATCTTTAGTGGATTCATATATATGCATATGATTTGTTTTTTATGCTCGATAAGAATTTCACTGTTACTGTCGCTTTTGAGATATTTATTACAAAATCTTATAATATAAACTTAGTTTAAAGTCACTTGAGTACAATAGTTAATATATATCACATAAGTGTGATATAATATTTATAAAGTCAGAATAATAAAATATCAACAATAAAGTCAGGAGGAATTTATTATGATAGATGGATTAAATAAATTATGGAATAAATTTCTTAATTTTTTAGAAGAAAAAAAAATTTATAAATCTTACGAAGGAGCTTTAATCTCTGGGGTATGTAGTGGTTTAAGTAAAAGATTTGGAATAAGTGCTAGTTTCTTACGAGTACTATTCTTATTAGCGAGTATTTTCTCATTCGGTAGTCCGATATTAATATATATACTGTTATCGATAATAATGCCGGCAAAACCGATGAAAGAAAACTACAGAAATTCAAGCTACATCGATGGACGTGCTTGGGAAAAATAATATAAAAAAGTTCTAATTGATCAAGTGTCAATTAGAACTTTTTGTTTATTTCACTGCATTAATAAATCTAGCTGCGATTTCTTTTGGACGAGTGATAGCTCCGCCAACTACTACGCTAAATGCCCCTGCGTCATAAGCTGCTTTTGCATGTTCAGGGTAGTGGATACGACCTTCTGCGATTATTGGCACAGAAATAGTTTCAGAAAGTTTTTTGATAAGATCTAAGTCTACTTCGTTCGGTCTATCTTTTGTATTTTCTGTATAACCACTTAATGTAGTTCCGACAAAATCAAGACCGATGTTAGCCGCATTTACACCTTCTTCGAATGTAGCGATGTCAGCCATTAAAATAATGTCAGGGTACTTAGCTTTGATTTCTGCGATAAAATCATTGATTGTTGTACCATCGAAACGAGGGCGTAAAGTACAGTCTAAGGCGATTATTTCACAACCTGTTTCTACAAGAGCATCTACTTCTTTCATAGTTGCTGTGATGAATTGTGACATACCTTCATAACTTTGTTTAATAATTCCGATAACAGGTAGGTCAACTGTTTCTTTAATTTGAACTATATCAGTAACTCCCTGTGCACGAATACCAACAGCGCCAGCTTCTTTAGCAGCTAGTGCCATAAGTTTCATAATTCCACCTTCTTCAACATATAGTGGTTCTCCAGGTAATGCTTGGCAAGAAACGATAATTCCGCCTTTAATTTGGTTTAAGATTTTTTCTTTTTTGTTCATAGTTAGCTCCAATCTAACGCTTAATCTTTAATTGTTAAGCTGTAGTATTTGTAATTTATAAAGATTTTTACATATTCGAAAATTTTACCGTCTGCGAAGTAGGTGTACCTATCAAATTCAAAACATGGTTCACCGTCTTTAGCGATAAAGTTGGCAATTTCTTCAGGAGTATCAACTATAACTTTCATAGTTTTTTTAGATTTTTCTTGGTGAATATCTATACGATATTTTTTTCTAATCATAGTAGCAAGCTCTTTGAAACTGTCGATATCATCGATATTAACATCAGGTAAATATTTAATCGGAATATAGTTAGTTTGGTGAGCCCAAGCAACATTACCGATATATTTAATACGAGCTACTTTCAGAAGTTTTTGATTTTTTAATTTTAATTTTGAGCAAAGCTCTTTATCTTGAATAATTTCGGCTTCAATAACTTCAGAATGCTCAGATACTGATTCTTTGAAGTGTTTGTGGAAGTTGTTGTTTTCTGTAACGAAGACTTTTTTATTAACTAAAGTTTTATTAACGAAACTTCCTTTACCTTGAATTCTAAAAATGTACCCTGCTGATTCTAGTTCGTTTAGTACACGAACAGCAGTAGTACTACTAACATTATATATTTCTTTAATCTCTTTTTCTGTGTAGAGTTGTTCACCTTCTTTAAAAATACCAGTTTGTATTTTTAAGATGATATCATTTATAATCTTTTCGTATTTTTTCAAGTTGATCCCTCCTTGACTTAATTATTATTTATTTATCAAAATTTAATGTGTTAACTTAAATTTATATTATCACTTATGCTAGACTTTGTAAAGAAAAAACTTAAAAAATATTAGAAAAAAATTTAAACGGTTGCAAAAAGTATAAATTAACGCTGAACAAAGCTTTGAAGTTCTGTTGAAAAATAAAAAGGGAGTGACTCGGAAATCGTGGTTTCAAAGAAATAAGATTTTTTCGAATCACTCCGGTAAAGTTTATTAGATGTCTGAAAAGTTTTTATAGAATGAATTTATAGTAAATTTATAAGGATATTAGTGGATGGGTAAGTGTAGATATTATCATAATCTATATAGGTGTATTCTTCGTACTTATTTCTACTCATATTTTTTTGTAATAGTGGTAATTTTGTTTTTTAATTCGAGAACATCATTAGTTGATGGGATCCAACCTTCAATTATATTTGTACTTAGTGCATACCAGACACTCTTAAAATCTTTAATATTATCGAATTTAATCCCCATAATAGTTAATTCGTTTTCGTTTAGGTCTAATTTCATAGCATAATCTCCTTATACTGTTTCTTGATTTTATTATATATTATACAGAAGAGGAATACAATCAAAAGTATAAATTAACGTAGAACAGAGCTTTGAAGTTCTGTTGAAAAATGGAAACCCCTCCTTACTATTTAAGTAAAGAGGGGGTAAAGTTTAATATCTTATTTTTCTATAAATGTGCTAATAGCTCCGTATAGGGCTGCGTCATTTCCTAGTTCGGCTGCTAGGAATTTAGTTTGGTTGTTTTCGATTGGGTGAAGTTCACGTACTTTTGCTTCAAGTTTGTTTAGTAAGTAATCTCCTTGAGCAGAAACAGCACCACCGATTACGATGTACTTAGGATCTAGAATACATAGTAAGTTAACAATACCACGAGCAAGTTCGAATAACCATTCGTCTAATACTTTTAGTGCAGTTGTATCTTCACGTTTACAAAGGTCGAAGAATTCGATAACGCTAAGTCCTTCGTACATTTCAGTTTTGATTTTTCTATCTAGTGCGATAGTAGAAGCACGTTGTTCGTAAGTAGTTTTAGTGTCGAAATCGTAAAGAGATTGTCCGATTTCACCTACACCGAAGTTAGATCCGAAAGGAAGACTAGTTAGGTAGTAAGCACCACCGATTCCAGTTCCTAAAGCCATACAGAATACTTCATCTAAACCTTTTGCTCCACCAAGCCATTGTTCACCAAGTAGTGCACAGTTAACATCGTTATCTGCGTATACTGGAATACCTAGTCTATCTCCGAAATCACGTTTGAAGTTAGTTCCAAGATAGTTTTTAATAGTTGGAGCTGAACGGATAACTTCCATGTTAACATTGTCGATAACACCAGCTGCAGAAATACCAGCTGCAGAGAAGTTATAGCTTTCGCGGATTTTGCTAGCGATTCTGAACATTTCATCAGTAACTTTTACAGTTACGTTGTCAGGTGTTTTACAAGTTTCGTAATGGATGATTTTATAGTTATCATCAATCACAGCAAATTTTATACTTGTTCCACCAATATCAATTCCTAAATACATATTATACCTACTTTCTTAATAAAGACATATTATTCTTTAAATTTTATTAATGTTAAAAATTCTTTACAACGATATATTACCATAAAAACGTTTTTTTGAAAATAAGTTATTGAAAAAAATTAAAAGGTATATGCTGTATAAAAAAGAGTGACTAGTGTATAATAAACTTGAAGTTAGAATTATTTAAGGAGAATAAAATGGATAAAATTATATTTTTAGAGCCTGTATTTTGTGAAAGAATATGGGGAGGGCGCAATTTAGAGAAGTTTGATTTTTCTATTCCACAAGGAAATATCGGAGAAGCGTGGGTGATTGCGGCTCACAATAATGGTAGCTCAAAAATAACAAATGGCGACTTAGCAGGCTTAACATTAAAAGAAGCGTACGAGAAACAGCCTAGTTTATTTACTGAGAAAAAGTATGATAAGTTTCCGTTATTAATTAAGATTTTAGATGCTAGTGATAATCTATCAGTTCAAGTACATCCCGAAGATGATTATGCACGAGTAAATGAGAATGGAGAACTAGGTAAAACTGAATGTTGGTATGTACTTGATGCTAAAGAAGGTGCGAAGTTAGTATATGGACATACTGCAGAAACAAAAGAGGAGTTCAGTGATAAGATAGATTCCGAACAATGGCAAGAGTTGTTTATAGAAGAAGAAGTAAAAGCGGGAGATTTCTTTTATATTCCAGCGGGAACTCTTCATGCGATAGGAGAGGGAATATTAATATATGAAGTGCAACAAAATTCTGATACAACATATCGAGTGTATGATTATGATCGTGTTGATAAAGATGGTAATAAACGTGAACTTCATATAGAAAAAACAAAAGATGTAAGTAAAGTTCCGTTTGAAAAAGTTACTACAAGCCCTAAAGTGAAAAAATTAGAAGGTGCTACACTAACATACTTAGCAGATGAAAAGTACTTCTCTGTGTTTAAGGTCGAAGTGGAGGGGCAAGTAACTCTTGAAAAAACTAGAACAGGAAATCTATTCACCGTTCTTAATGGTAGCGGAAGTGTAGAAATAGATGGCAACAGTTATGATGTGAGAAAAGGAGATAGCTTTATCTTAACAACAGACTGTAGCAAGTATACATTAAAAGGAGAAATGTTCTTAATAGGTAGTTATGACAGATAGGTATTAAAAATAAGGACAGCCAATTTGATATTGAATTTTTTGTATTTGGTTGTTACATTATAATGTTCGATTTAAAGATTTTTAAGTAACAAATAAAGGTTATTAGAAGCGACTTCATAAGTCTGATTTTTATAAAATGATGACTTGTGAGTCGTATTTTATTTTTTAAAAAGATAGGTTTAATGTATTAAATAGAGATGGTAAGACTAGACAATAGATTTACATATGCTATATAAGCGTCAACTGGATTAAGTATCACTATGTGGTGTAAACATGATAATAACAGCAGTAATTAAAAGGTTTTCAAAAAAATAATGTTTTTTGAGCTTTTTCTATTGACAAAGTAAAGAAAACGTTTTAAAATGTAAGTGTATTAAAATTTAATGTGTTAAATAAATGCATAAAATAAAAAACAAATAACGGAGGTTATTATAAATGAAAGATTTAAAAGGACTTTATTCAGCTTTACTTATTCCATTTGACGAAAATGGTGAGGTTAAAGAAGAGGGGCTAAGACAGGTTATCGAACATAACATCAATGTAAGTAAAATTGATGGTTTATATGTTAACGGAAGTAGTGGGGAGAACTTCTTATTAAACACTGCTCAAAAGAAACAAATTTTTAAATTTGTAAAAGAAGTAGTTGGGGACAGAGTTAAACTTATTGCTCAAGTTGGATCTTTAGATCTTAATGAAGCGGTAGAATTAGCTAAATACGCTACAGAATTAGGATATGACTCATTATCAGCAGTTACTCCATTCTACTACCCATTATCATTTAACGAAATTAAACATTACTACAAAACAATCATCGATGCTACAGATAACAGCATGATTCTTTACTACATTCCATTCTTAACAGGGGTTAAAATTAGTTTAGATCAATTCGCTGAGTTACTAGAAGATGAAAAAGTTATCGGTGTTAAATACACTGCTGCAGACTTCTATCAATTAGAAAGATTCAGAAAACGATTCCCTAACAAACTAATTTGGTCTGGATTCGATGAAATGTTAGTTCAAGCTGCTATTACAGGAGTAGACGGAGCTATCGGTTCTACATACAACGTTAACGGACAAAGAAGCCAAGAAATCTTCAGACTTGCTAAAGAAGGTAAAGTTGCTGAAGCTTACGAACTTCAACATGAAGCAAACGATGTAATTGAAAAAGTATTAGAGTTAGGATTATATCAAACTCTTAAAGAAATCTTAAAAGTTAAAGGTATTGATGCAGGATACTGTAAACAACCTATGAAAGTATTCGATCCAGCTAAATTACCAGAAGTTGAAAAATTAGTTAAAGATTATAACCTATAATTTTAAAAAATAAGGGGTAAATATAGGGGGAAAGAGGATGAACCAAAAGTCAAAAATTTTAACAAGGTTCATATGAAAACTCATAGACGCAGTGGTTTATTGATATCTAAAATCGCTTTATAAAAGCTTTTTAGATATCTAATAAACTGTGCGGGGGTGACTCGACAAAATCGATTTCTTTGAAATCATGATTTTTGAGTCACTCCCTTCGAGAAAACTAGTAAATTTAAAAAGTATAAAGGAGGAAGTACCATGGATAAGATAGGATTTGGTACGCTTAACAGTATAGTATTAGCAATTTATCTAATAGCTATGCTAGCGATAGGGGTGTATTTCACGAAAAAAGCAGGTGAAAGCACGGATGAATTCTTTAAAGCCGGAGGAAACATTCCATCTTGGGCAGTAGGATTCTCAATTTACGCAACAACATTATCTGCCATTACATTTATGGCAACACCGGAAAAAGCATTTAACGGAGACTGGACATACGCAGCAGGGAACTTCTCAATTATCGCGATTATTCCGATATTGATTCACTACTATGTTCCATTCTTTAGAAAATTAAATGTAACAACAGCATATGAATATTTAGAAGAACGTTTTAATCCTAGTGTACGTGTAGTAGGAAGTGTGTTATTCTCACTATTCCATATTGGACGTGTAGCTATCGTTATTTACTTACCAACAGTTGCTATTACATCAGTATCGACACTTAATCCATTCTTAGTGTGTGCGGTTATCGGATTACTTTGCGTAGTTTACTCATTCTTAGGAGGGGTAGAAGGAGTTATCTGGACAGACGTTATCCAAGGGATTATCTTACTTGGAGGAGCTATCCTAGTAATTATCTTAGGAGCTTACCACGTAGGTGGATTTGGTAACATTACTCAAGATGCTTTAGCAAATGGTAAAATCGTAACTGCTGAAAAATTTAGCTGGTCATTAACTGCATCTACTATTCCAATTATTTTTATTGGATCAGTATTTAACAGTTTACAACAATACACAGCTTCTCAAGACGTAGTTCAACGTTATAGTACTACTGAATCTGTAGAAGAAACTAACAAATCAATCTGGACTAACGGATTATTAGCATTCATCTCTATTCCAATCTTCTACGGAATGGGAACAGTTTTATACAGCTTCTACAAAGGTAGCCACGCTGTAACAAAATTACCAGACTTCATGAACGCTGAAGTAGTAGGTAAAGCAGCTAATACAACAGCTTTAGTACCTTACTTCATCTTAACAGCATTACCTGCGGGGGTTGCGGGATTAGTTATCGCAGCTATCTTAGCAGCTGCTCAATCAACTATCGCATCAAGCTTAAACTCAATTTCAGCTTGTATCACAGTTGATATTAAACAACGTTTCTTCGGATTAAGTAAAGATGCTAAACAAGACGTTCTATTAGCTCGTATTATCATTATCGTAGCTGGTGTATTAGGAACAATCGCAGCATTATACTTCGTAAACTCTAACCAAAAAGAAACTTGGGATTTATTCCTTAAATATATCGGACTTCTAGGGGTGCCTTTAGCAGGTACATTCGCACTTGGTATCTTCACTAAACGTGCAAACGGAGCTGGAGCATTATTAGGATTAGTAGTTGCAGGACTTGTATGTTGGTACATCCAAGACTTCACAACTTATGCTAAACAAAGTCCATTCATCTTCTCAGGATTCTCATTCTTAAGTGCATTAGTATTCGGTTATATCTGTAGTTTCTTCTTCAAATCTACTAAAAATATCACTGGACTTACTATTCACACTAAAGATCAAGAATATGTAAAAGAAGCAAAATAATAATAAAGTCAAATCTCAAAAAATATAACGAACTTACAGAAAATAATCCTCAACCTAGTGTTGAGGATTATTTTCAGATTGTTGACAAAACGACCAAAATATCAATGAACATATTGATGTTTTGGTCGTTTTTCAAAAAAAATAAGCCTTATGACTAAAGCATCAGTAGTATTAAGAGATGATTATACCTCTCTTAGTGCTATTGTTTTCATATTTTGAACGCAACAAGACAACCAAGCGTACGACTGTACTTTGGCTTTACCTCTATATTGTGCATATCTGTATCCATGATTTTGTTTAGAATCCGCAAAGCTACGTTCTATTGTTTCTTTTCTTCTCTTATACAATAGTTTTCCTTCTTTTGATATACGTCTTAATCTAGCTTCATCATAATAATCCGCATTTATATGGCGTCTTACTATTTTCTTCTCGTTTTTATCATCACTTTTATATTGTTTATATCCAGTTCTATCTATATTTCTGTATCTAAATATTTCTCCTGTTCGTTTATCCACATATATATCTTTTTCTGGTAAATATTTGAAATATTTTTTATCTTTTGATTTTGAGAATCTTCTATATCCTATTACTGAAAATATATTTTTTTTATCTAACTGTTTTAGTATGTCTAGAGAATAATATCCGCTATCTAACGCAACTTTTCCTGGTGTTAATCCGAAATTTTTTTCTATCTGATTTAATCTATCTATATATGGACCACTATCATGAACGTTTCCTGGAGTTATGTGACAATCCATGATTATATTATTTTTCCCATCTACTGTTCTATGGTCTAAATACATAAAACCTTCTTCTTTATGATCTCTGTGATAATAACCGCTATCCGGATCGGTAGTGTTAATTTTCTGCTTTTTTACAACTTGTTCCTCTTTGTACTCAAAAGGCTTTTTTCCTTTTTTGTTTCTCTCTTCATTTATTTCTTTTTCTAAATCTAATTTTCTTTTTTTTATTTTTGTAGTTACTTCAACTTTGAATTTCTTTTTATTTGCGTTGGCTTTAATATGTGTTGAATCAGTAAAAAACTCATTACCACCTACTAGTTTCTTTTCTATTGCTTGATTTACTATATTAATAAATATTTGTTCGAACACATCAGTTCCTTGGAAACGTCGAATATAGTTTTGTGAAAATGTAGAGTAGTGTGGAACTGGTTTAGAAAATGGTATCCCTAAAAACCATCTAAATGCAGCATCTGTTTCTATTCTTTTTATTGTTTCTCTCATTGATTTTATTCCATAGAAATCTTTTAAAAACACTAATTTGAATAATACTACAGGGTCTAAACAATTTCTACCTGATGTGTGGCTATAGTATTCTTCTGTCAAATCATAAATAAATTTAAAATCAATTGCTTCGGCTACTTTTCTTAAAAAATGATCTTTAGGTACTATTTCTGATAATGTCATTAGTATTATTTCATCTTTGATATTTTCTACTTTATTAAACATACTAAAACCTCCTTTGTATACTTATATTATACCATTTTAAGGATTTTATTTCAGTTAAAAAACAGGCTGTTGACCTATTTGTCAACAGCCTGAAAAAGTGTCTGAAAATATATTTTCAGACACTTTTTATATGCTATAATTTTCGTTAATATTATAACAAAGGAGAGCCTGTTAGTATTACTTTTTTTCATTATTAAAAGATATAAGAGAAAATTCAATTTTCATATCATTCTTAGTATCTTTATAATATAGTTCTGCTATATCTAATCCTATTTCATCTCTTGGCATCGGCTCTATTTGGGGCATATTATATAATGCTGTTGCCGGTATAAAATTATAGTATGAATTATACATTTCTTCAAATGCATTTCTATTGTTTATTTTATAATATCCATAGAAGCTTCCTATTAAAACTACTATTGTTATTATAAATATTTTCCATTTTTTACTTAGCTGTTTCATGAAAGCACCTACTTTTCATTATAGTAATCTTGTATGTCATTTTTATTATCTTCTAAACTTTTTATAAAGTTATAGGTTGGATGATGATTTTCTTTTATGTAATTTATATTACTTGGTACTCTTGCTATCCTTTTCCCCTCTACATCTACATATTTTTCACTAAGTTGATTGTAAATTTTATTTTTCATTTTTCAAGATCTATATTTTTTTAAATTCTTCTGCTCGATTGAGGATACCATTTTCAAGATTGTTGTAATATTCATTACTTACATTTATAAAATCAAGGTTTCTTTTTTTCATTATATTTATTATATTGACCGCATCTAAATCAGCCTTATAATCATCATTCCCTATACTTGGCTTAGTATCGGCTACATCTGTTGTATCACCTAACCACCCTGACATGTCATTTGTATTTTCATGTCCTCCACGCAAATCTGCAAGACGTGATTTTCCATACAGATGCGTAGCCATTGTAATATATTGATGAGAAAAGTCTGTTTTACCTTTAAACGCATCTATCTGTTTATTCCACAATTTTTCAAACTCATCCTCTGTTATTTCACGTCCTAATACCGTTTCCATAGTTTTTTTATATTGTGGAAGTAGTTCTTTTTGTATAGTATTATAGTAGCCATAATTTTCATGCTGTATTCTAACTTTATATTTTAAATATACGTATTCGCTTTCGGTTAGTTTGAAATTTATTGTCATTTGTTCCTTTATATCTAGATCTTTATACATTTGACCAGCTGTATTATTCCACATAAACCGTTTCAATAAACCGTTATCCTCATGACCATAACTCAACCCACCAAGTAATCTCGTAAACACATAGTCTTTTCTATCTTTTCTTATTTTAGGATTATTATAAATATTTCTTTTAAGCTTTACAATTATTCTTGCTGCTTTATCGTCAAAACCATATTGAACTTTTAAGGTCTCCTTATAGTCAAGCTCATCTTGGGTATAATCTCTTTCTTGCCATTTACCTTCTATTATATCCGTCCACTCCATCTCTTCTCTACTTGGTATTGAGAACGTTTTTGAAAAAGGACTCCATCTTTTTTCTGCTATTGCCATTCTTTGTTCAACTACATTCTCTAAAGCTTCTATGATTTTCCAAGTGTTATCCCCCCTATTAGAAATTGGGGGGGCATAGTTATTTTTTGACTCGAAAATTAAAAAATACAACGTCAATTTTCTTAACCGTGACCATTCTCTTTGATATGTTAATAGCCCTATTGTAGCATCTTACAACCATTTTGACTACTAAAAACAGGTCTTGTCTGACCGCAGATGACCGGCGATGACCGCATGGCTCCGATCATGCTATCGTCTATCTGCTAGACAAGACCTATGATTTTATATAAAGAGTTGATATTGCAATAATTTAACTTTTATGCTACAATGAGCATATACTAAATTTAGGAGGAGTCAAAATGAAAATACTAAATATTATCGTTGGTGTTTTTTACTTAATCTTCGGATTATTCTTATGGAATCATCCTTTAGATACAATTGCTACATATTCAATTGCATTTGGGATAACACAATTATTAGCTGCCAGTGCACTCTTAATTTATAGCTTATATAAAAAGTTAAAACCTATTCCTTGGGGAAATATATTAGTATCCCTTGCAATTGGACTAAGTATGTTCTTAGTACCATTTGTTTCATTAATAGTTATTTTATGGATATTTATTTTTAGTTTTTTAAGTATGTCAATATTTCACCTTCAAAGCCTACTTAGAAACAGGGACCAAAAATGGTATATGATACAGATAGCTCTAGCAGTTTTAGGTATCATTTATTCTTTTATTATGTTATTAAATCCTATTGTAGGATTTGCAACTATAGCTAAAATATTAGCATTTGGAGTCATAACAAACGGTTTATCATATATTTTTTCGTTAAATAAAAATTAGCATAAAAAGTGTCTGAAAATATATTTTCAGACACTTAGATTGTTGACAAAAATACCGAAATATCAAGCTAGTATTGATGTTATGGTATTTTTTTTCAAAAAAAATAAGCCTTAAGGCAAAAATCCAGTAGTATTTAGTAGTATTAAGAGGGTTTATACCTCTCTTAATGCGATTGTTTTCATATTTTGGACGCAACAAGACAGCCAAGCGTACGACTGTACTTTGGCTTTTCCTCTATATCGTGCATACCTGTATCCGTGATTTTGTTTAGAATCCGCAAAGCTACGTTCTATTGTTTCTTTTCTTCTCTTATACAATAGTTTTCCTTCTTTTGATATACGTCTTAACCTAGCTTCATCATAATAATCCGCATTTATATGGCGTCTTATTATTTTCTTTTCGTTTTTATCATCACTCTTATATTGTTTATATCCATTTCTATCAATGTTTCTGTATCTAAATATTTCTCCTGTTCGTTTATCCACATATATATCTTTTTCTTGTAAGTATTTAAAATATTTGTTATCTTTTGATCTTGAGAATCTTCTATATCCTATTACTGAAAATATATTTTTTTTATCTAACTGTTTTAGTATGTCTAGAGAATAATATCCGCTATCTAACGCAACTTTACCTGGTATTAATCCAAAGGTTTTTTCTATCTGATTTAGTCTATCTATATACGGACCGCTATCATGAGTATTACCTGGAGTTATATGGCAATCTATAATTATATTGTTTTTCCCATCGACAGTTCTATGGTCTAAATACATAAAACCTTCTTCTTTATGGTCTCTGTGATAATAACCGCTATCCGGATCAGTTGTGTTAACTCGTTGTCTTTTTAGTTCTTCTTTTTCTTTATATTCAAAAGGCTTTTTTCCTATTTTTTCTCTCTCTTCGTTTATTTCTTTTTCTAAATCTAATTTTCTTTTTTTTATTTTTGTAGTTACTTCAACTTTGAATTTCTTTTTATTTGCGTTAGCTTTTATATGTGTTGAATCAGTAAAAAACTCAGTGCCTCCAACTAATTTTTTATCAATTGCTTGGTTCACTATATTTATAAATATTTGTTCGAATACATCAGTTCCTTGGAATCGTCGAATATAGTTTTGTGAAAATGTAGAGTAGTGTGGAACTGGTTTAGAAAATGGTATCCCTAAAAACCATCTAAATGCAGCATCTGTTTCTATTCTTTTTATTGTTTCTCTCATTGATTTTATTCCATAGAAATCTTTTAAAAACACTAATTTGAATAATACTACAGGGTCTAAACAATTTCTACCTGATGTGTGGCTATAGTATTCTTCTGTCAAATCATAAATAAATTTAAAATCAATTGCTTCGGCTACTTTTCTTAAAAAGTGATTTGTAGGAACTAGTTCTGATAACGTCATTAATATTATTTCATCTTTGATATTTTCTTTTTTATTAAACATACTAAAAACCCCCTCTATATACTTATATTATAACATTTTCAGCACTTTTTCTCATTAAAATAGGCTGCTGACTCATGCAGTTTCTGCATTTGTCAACAGCCTGAAAATAATCCTCAACCTAGTGTTGAGGATTATTTTTTTGTGTACTTAATTAATTGTAAGTGTAGTGAGTAATATGTTAAAAAAAAGGAGAGTAAAATGTTTGTGATAGAAATGAGTATATTTTGATGTAATAAAGCTATACGTTATCTTTATCAAAGATAATAAGATATAATTAAAGGGAAAAATGTGTGCTGGAGCGATAGAAAAATGAACTTAGTAGAAGAAAGAGAACTAAATTATAAGATTAATATTGTTAGAGATGAGCTGGAATTTCAATTATTGACAGTTGAATTCGATGCTGTAGATTATTCAAAAATTCATGCGGAGATTGTCGTTAAAAAAGTTAATAATAAAGGATTTATACTAGAATTTCCAGATTATGAAGAAGTACCTAGAGGCTTTTTAGGGCTCATGAACTATTATGCCTTAGGGTATAGTGGTGCAACACTTCATGTCAGGGGAGATAGGGGGAGAAGTGAAAATAAGCAACCTGCTTCAATTTATTTTCCTTTTCTAAATAATAATAGCGATGAGGAGTTATATTATAATTATGCCTATCAAGATGGGATAGATTTCGTGAGTATTCTAAAAAGAGAATTTCCGAATTTAGAGGTGAATGTTGTTGCTAAAGGCCAAGGAGCAGCAATAGGAATTGTGGTTTCAGCTGTAGGAGAGTCAGTTAATAGGCTATTTATTTCAAATGTGCAGAACTTTGATTTTAAATATATTTTTGATAATGATCTTGATGTAGGTGTGTATGATGGAATAAGAGAATATGCGCGTAACTATCCTGAAAGAGAAGAGTATTTATTGATGAGATTAAAAGAAATAGATGTCTTAAAATATGCAGAGAGAGTTGATGCAAAAGTGTATTTTGGATATTCAAATCTAGATGAAAAGAATAGTATTCTTAATAATAAGTTAGAAAGAATATTTAAACAAAACGAAGTTACTATCTTTGAGTGTGAAGAAGAAAATCTTCATGTCAAGTTACTTGAAAAGTGGTTGAAAAATACGATGAAGAGCAGTGCTGATAAGTAATCTTAGTAATTAGAAAAAGATCCGAATCTAGATAGTTACATAAATTTATAGGAGACATGAAGTCTTCGTTTACAAATGTATATTAACATATTAGACTCGGATTATTTATTATTTAAGTTTTTCTAATTCTTTTGTAAGTGATTCTTCTGTCACCGCACCAGCAATTCTAGTTTCAAACGTACCATCACTATTGATTAAGATGTGAGTCGGGAATGAACGAATTGCGTAGTTTATGATGAAGCGGTCATTGACATCGAAAAGAACAGGGTAAGTAGCCCCAAGTTCTTTTGCTTTATTAAGGATTACATCTTTACCTTTGTCTTGAGGACTTTGGTTTTTGAACTCTGCATCATTAGGAGAAGTCATTGATAAAAATACATAGTCTTTATTGTTTTTGTATTTTTGATATACTTTTTCTAATTCTGGAATTTCTCTCATACATGGTCCGCACCAGCTAGCCCACATATTGATATAAACTTTCTTACCTTTGAAGTCGCTAAGTTTTACTGTTTTTCCATCTTTGTCCATAGCTGTGAAATCGTAAGCTTGAACAGCTTTATTTTCGCTAGTTGAAGATGTTGCAGTTTGTTTATTTGTTTCTTCTTTTTTCTCTGAAGAGCCAGAAGAACACGCATTTAAAATTAGAGCACTACTAAGAAGAGTTGCGCTAAGTATTGTTAGTTTTTTCATATTATTTTCCTCCAATTCAAATCACAAGTTTAAGAAAAATATCTAGTTAAAGTGATAAATGATCCACTCAGGATTAAGATACCGATTAAGATAAGGATAATCCCTGAGATAACTTGTGTGTATTTTAGTGTGTTTGTATGTTTTTTGAATAGTTCTAATAATTTTGAAGCGAAGAATGCAACAAGGATAAACGGTAAGATAAATCCTAAGCAGTATGCAAGAATTAAAAGAACACTCATTATTCCAGTATGACTAGATGCATACAGGAAAACACTGGCTAAGATTGGTCCGATACATGGTGTCCAAGAAAAGCTAAAAGTGAATCCCATTAAAAAAGCAAGAATCGGAGTAGTTTTATTTCCTTTTCTTTTAACTTTATTTTTTATTGAAAATTCTTGTTTTAAGAATCCTATTTTAAATACTCCTAGTTGTAATAATCCCATAAAGATGATTAATACACCACTGACGATTTGCAATGTTTTAATATTTTCATTTAAGAAAATACTAATAAAACTTGTTGCAAAAGCTAGGATGAAAAATGTTGAACAAATACCTAGTACGAATGATAGTGTATTTGTAATAGTGTTACGTTTATTGAAGACTAGTTCTCCGCGTTCGTTCATTTCTTTTTTTCCTGCAAGAATACCGATATAGATAGGTAATATAGGTATTACACAAGGAGAAAGGAATGATAGAAGCCCTTCTAAGAAGACAAGAATCATCTTTAAGGCGGAGCTAGCTGTATTAAAATCTGTCATAAAACCCCCTTGAAAATAAAATTTAAAATTACAGGTTTACTATATAATAAAAACGCTTAAAATGCAATTGAACTGCTTATAGAACGTCGTTAATGTTACGAATTTTGCATAATGTAACAGAGAGTTATCGTTATTATTACAAAATTGTTACAAACCTTGAAAAAGGCTTCATGAGAACATATAATGGTAGTATGTCAAGATTATATAACGAAGTTCAACAGAAGTTGAATGAGGTTTATGATATTTATAGTTTAGAAAAAATAGTTTATAGAAATTAAAAATTTAGAAATTAAAACAGTATTTATTATAGATAAATGAGTCGTTTGACTCAAACCTAATTTTAAGGAGATTAGAATAGATGAGTAAATTACAAAAATTAGTAGCCGCAACGGCAATCGTATCAACAGTAGGAGTAGGATTAGCGCAAATCGCAGACGCTGATACATATACAGTAAAGAAAGGTGATACTCTTTGGGATATCGCAATCAACAACGGAACAACTGTTGATCAACTTATGCAAGATAATAACTTAACAAGTTCATTAATCTTCCCTGGAGATAAATTAACTTATAACACAACAGTAGCTCAAGTAGCTCAAGCTAAAGAACAAGGATACTACACAGTAGTATTAGGAGATACTTTAGGAAAAGTTGCTAACAGATTCGGTGTTACAGTAGACGAACTTGTTAAATTAAACAACATTTCAGATCCTAACTTAATCTACGTTGGGACAGTATTAAAAGTTGATGGAAATGCAGTAAAAACTGCTGAAGTAACAGTTCCAAAAGCAACTGTAGTGGAAAACACTCCAGAAAAAACTGTAGCTAAAGTTGACCCAGTTCAAACAGTTGCACCAAAAGCTGCTGCAACAGTAGCTCCAACAGCTCCAGCTGCAGCGTCAAAAGCGGCAGCTACACCAGTGGCTCCAGCGAAAGCTGAAACAAAAGCTGTAGAAACTAAAAAAGAAGAAGCTCCAAAAGCTGAAGTTAAGAAAGAAACACCAGTAGCTACACCAGCTGTAGCTAAAGCAGCAGAAAAACCAGCTGCAACTCCAGCAGTTGCAACAGCAGCACCAACAGTAACAGCTAAAACTCAAGCTCCAGCGGCTGCAGCAACAACTCAAGCAGCATCTTCAAACAAAGGAGCTGCAATCTACCAAGCTGCATTAGCTCAATTAGGAACTTTCCAAGATTGTACAATGTTAGTAACAAATGCTCTTAAAGCAGTAGGAATCAACTTCCACGATTGGCCAGCAGGATACATGAGCTTAGGAACAGTAGTTCCAGCATCTCAAGCTCAACCTGGAGACTTAGTTTACTATGCAAATGGTGGTATGGGAGCAGCTCACATCGGAGTTTACGCAGGTAACGGACAAGCTATCCACGGTGGATGGAATGGAAACCAAACTGTAATTAATACTGCAAACTTAGGTAGTGGACCAGTTTACATCCGCGTTAAATAATTAAAGAATAAATAAGAGTAAGAAGCGATTGGAATATCCAGTCGCTTCTTTTTTTATGTTATTTATAAAATTTAGCTTTGAAAGATCTACTAACTAAAACTTCCCCATGTGCTAGTTCTTTCACTTCCGTTATGTGTTCCTGTAGCGACGTAGTGACGCTCATTTGAATAGGAAATATAGCTGATCCAAACGAATCCTTCTTTAATTACATAGCTATCATAGTAGATTCGTTCTCCTTTGTAATAAGTGCTGGTAACTTTTCCGAGTTTGCTTGGTTTATTTCTAACATTTATAGATGGAACTTCTACTGTGAAATAGCCAGTTTCAGGAATTCTAGTCCATTCTTCAGTTGAATCGTAGCTAGGTCTGATAAATCCTGCGAGATAAGTATCGTCCCGACTCATAATACGAGCGATACCACCGCGGTCAGGAGTACCATCAACATTCTGTTCAACAGAGGTGATAATCCCCTCATTTACTTCTATAACGATACCGACATGACCGTAGTTATCCCAGTCTCCCCAATGCCAAATTGCTATATCCCCAGGAGCTATTACTGCATCTCCTTTAAAATATCTTCTCCAACCTGGAGGTATGGGATTAGTTAGATAGTCGATGGCGTTACCATAAATTTGGAAATTAGCGAAATTTTTCACATAAGCCATAGTTAGATCTACGCATTGTGCTCCGTACATTCCATCCATATCAATCCATTTATAGACGTTATCCTTTGCCCAGTTAACCATTGTTTGTTGACTTGTCATAATATTTACTCCCTTATATTAAACTATTCTTTGATATTAATATTTAACTTTGTTTCTATAATACGTGTAAGTTCGTTTAAACTTTTACCTATATTTTGTAGAGTATTGTCTAACTTTAACAGAAAAAATACCGCTACAAAAATAGGGAAGCCTACAGTATTGATAAAATTTAGTATATCCATAAAAAAAGGTGCGGATTGAACCGCACCTCCCTCCCTTCTATTATTGAAGTTCGCTTACTTCACGAGTAGTATAAGTAGCTTTTTTAAATCCTGTAAGGGTATGTTTATCATTGTTAAGAACTTTTGTATCAACAATTTTTTTCGCAACAGCCTCTACAGTAGCTTTGCTTAAATCATCTTTTGGAAATGATAAAGCGATGTGATAAGTTTTTTTGTTATCAGTATTAAAGTAAATGTTTAATTTTTTCTCCATAATTAAATTCCCTCCTAAAATTATAGTGATTCTTTTGTGCTTGTGACAATATCTTCAATGTTTTTAGCAATTAGTTTTTTTAACTCTTCGCCGACTTCTTTCAAAGCAGTGTCTTCAGCAGTAGGAGCAACTTCGAAGTTATAACTTTTAACTACGCGTTTTTCCCCTTTAGGTTCGTTATAGTTTAGATGTAAAACTTTTTTTAAAATTTTCATAATAAAAATCTCCCTTGTTTTGTATTTATTTTTTGTCTTAGGCCTCTGACACTAAATATATCGAAAATAAGAGACGGAATTTCTCAAAAAAATGACAAATATCTAGATAATTATTTAAGTTAAATTTTATTTAAATAAATTATAATATAAAAAAGTAGTGGAAATATGCATAAAATAGTATTATAATATATTAGAAACAAAGGAGGGGAATACAATGAAAGACAATAGATTATTGAAAGTGTTATGGGGAATTGTATTAGCTATATTTTTATGTAGTGCTCTATTTATAGGTATAAGTTATTTTACTGGTGGAGATAGTTCAAGTAAGAAAAAAGACAATGAAACTACTTCAACATCATCTAGTGATAAAGATAAGAGTAAAGATAAAGACAAAGACAGCTCGAAATCTAAATCAAAAGAAAAGAGTGATGAGGAAAAATATAGAGAGAATAAAGAATCTAATAATGGAGATAGCTCATCTTCTTCAAACTCATCTAATAAATCAGAAAGTAATAAATCAAGTAATACCAATAAAACTGTAAGTAATACACAAAATAATACTAACAACAGTAATAATAGTAGTAGCAATAGTAATAATACTAACAACACAAAAAATGATGCTAATAAAGAAGATAAAAAAGAAGTAACAGAAGCAAATGGTGGAGCAACAGCCCCTGGAACATTTAATAATTCAGAAGCTGCACATAACTATGCTAACGAAGAAATTAACAGATTAGCAAAAGAGAATAAGAAAAACTATAGCTACACATTAGGTAGAAACGACAAAGGTGAAGTTGTTGTAAAAATTACAGAAGGTTAATAGTCGAACTCATAGAACTCTAGAAAAAGAGTGCTATGAGTTTTTCTATATAGTATTTTTGAGAAGAAATATCGAGATAAATATTTATAAATCTTCGCAAAATATTATAAGAAGTGGTATAATAAAGAGTAAGTATGAAGAAGGATATGAGGTTATGAAACAAACTAGATTCACTAAAACTTTGTTTTATGGTATTTGTTCGCTTGGTATAGCGGCTATTATTTTTTTAGCGATTAGTTACTTTGGTAAGGAAGAACCAGCCCAGAAGAATGACTCATCTCAAAATGATAAGAAACAAGAACAAGAGGATAAGCCAAAAGATAGTAAAGAAAACAAGGTTGATAATAGTAATAATCAATCAGAAAAACAACAAGAAGAACAAAAAGTTGAGAAAAAAGAAACTGGTTCAGTAGGGAATACAGTTACACAAAATGAGAATAAAAATCTAATTAAAGATACCGGAGAAGAGGTTTTAAAAACACCGAAACCACAAGATTATAAAGGGAAAAAACTGTCTGATTCAGAAGGTGTCGGTACTACAGGTAAGATCTTTAAATCTCAGAAAGAGGCTTTAGATTTCGGAAGAAAAGAAGTTAGAAGATTGGTTGATGAAGATAAAAAGCCGAGACAGTTCTCTATCAGTAAAGTCACAGCAGAAGATGGAAGTCTAGTAGGTTGGACAGTAGATATTTTCGAAGATAATGATATGGAAAAAGTAGTATCAAATCCATCTACTACAGAAGAAAATAAAGAATAGAAAAAAAGAAGGCGAGGGAATTGCTTAGTATTTATAAGTATTAAGTGAAAAACTCGCTATCTTTTATATTTATACAAAAACAGTAAAAAAGTGAGGTGGAAAAATGCGAATTGGAATAGTTGCGGAATTTAATCCGTTACATAGCGGACATAGATATTTAATAGAATGTGCAAGAAAAATAGCAGATGAAAATAAAGGAGAAGTAATCTGTGTAATGAGTGAATTTTTCACTCAAAGGGGTGAAGTTGCGATAGTTGATGGTTATACTCGTGCTAGAGAGGCCGTTAGAAGTGGTTGTGACATGGTCATTGCACTACCTTATCTTGGGAGTGTCGCATATGGTGATGATTTTGCTAAAAAGAGTATAGAGATATTATCCGGTGCTGGAATTACACATTTAATCTTCGGAACTGAAAATGACGATGTGAGTATATTCGAAGAAATTTACACAAAACAGCAAAATGCAAACGAAGAAGAATATAGAAAATTGTTAAAAACAGGACTTAGTCACGCTAAGATTAATAGTGTATTATATGGATTGGAAAATAATAATCCGAATTTTAGTTTGGCGTATAGTTATTATAAAGCCATTAGGGAAGCGGGATTAAATATCCAAATGATACCTATAAAAAGAGAGGGGCAAGGATTGAATAACTCCGAGATGTTGGAAGAAGAGCATCTTAGTGCCACAGCTATAAGAAATAATATAAATGATAGAAAGATTGAAAAGTATCTTTCGAAAGACATGCTTACTAATCTAAGGAAAGAAAATATAGCATCAGAATCAGAGTTATTTCCGTACTTAAAATATAAGATTTTATCTTTAGGTAAAGAAGGAATTAAGAGGATTTATGATGTTAGTGAAGGATTAGAAAATAGAATCTATGAAGTAGCGCTTAAAACAGAAAATTACAGAAATTTAGTAAATTTAATAGCTACTAAAAGATATAGTAATAAGAAAATTCAAAGGATTTTACTACACATACTGACAAACACTACTAAAGAAGATTACAAGGCGAATTTCTCTACGAATAATTTTAGAGTACTGGCTGTAAAACAGGCTAAGACAGCTATTATTAGAGAGATTAATAGAAATGGTAGAATCGTTCTCCATCCACTTCTGAATAGTAAAAATAGTATGAACTTTGAACATGATATTAAGGTAGCTAGAATATATGAAATACTATTTAGTAATAAAGATATTTTTAGAGAAAATATACAAATAATAGATTAATGCTAAAGGGCTGATTTGACAAAAATGATTTTGTCGAGTCAGCTCTTTTTTTGCTATAGATAATTGAAGTCTATTTTATGTAAATTTTACAGAGTTAATAGTAGTTGACATATATACTTTAACTAAAATTTATGTAACTATATTATAATATTTTATATTGGATTAATTATGATCATTTTAACAAAACTATAATTGAGAAATATTTTTTGAATTATATGATTCGTATAAATTAAGAAAAAAGAAGTAAAAAAAGGTTGAATTACCTAGAGAAAAGTTATAAATACAATAAGTGAAGAAGTTATTATAGATGTAATTTTATAATTCTTTTAAGTTGCTTTTGATAAAGAATATAAAGCAATAATGTTAAGGGTAATTTGGTTTTTCTTATAACAGAAAATATATTTTATAATTTAATATATATTCTACTATTTATGAGTACCTATGATTTGAAAAAAGTTTTGGAACTTGATAAGATATTAGTTGTGAAATAATGATTATAAAATAGGATAGTAATGCATATTTTCTATGTTTTATTATTCATTGAAATAAAGAAAAAAGTCAGTTAAGTCGAAGCGATAAAATTTTTAAGGAGGGATGCATCGGTGATAGGAAAAAATAATCAATATTTAAAGAAAACAAAAGAAGGAACAAAAGTAGAAACTTACTCGATTAAAAAATTCAAAGTAGGTACTGCATCAGTAGTAATAGGTGCAAGTATCTTTTTTGGTGCTGGAGCAGTGGCACAAGCTAGTGAAGAAGTTTCAAAAAACACAACAACAGATAATTCAAAAAATGAAGGTGCGACATTAGGTGGCGCAGTCTCTGGAAAAGTAGTTGCTAATCCAGTTGCCAAGGAAACTACAAAAGAGGAAGTAGCAGCAGGTGTAGCTGCAAAATTAGGGGTAAAAGAAACTGAACAAGAGACAGCGAAAGAGACTGTTAAAACATTAGATAAAACACAACTATCAGGCTTTATTAGTGAAATCGAAGGAAAGATTTCAAGTGGATCATATGCGAACAAAACAGAAGAAAGTGTAGCTAATTTAGTAGCAGACTTAAATGCAGCAAAAGCAACTTTAGAAAGTGCGACAACACAAGAAGAGCTAACTAAAGCATATCAAAAATTAGTGGTTTCTGTTAACTCAAAACTAAGAAATAAACCAGTTGAGAAAAAAGAAACTCCAGTAGTTGATTCTACAACTCCAAATGAAACAGAAGGCAAAAAAGCTGAAAATGTGGAGAAAAAAGTTGAGACTAACTCAATTGAAAATACAGGAGCAAAGGATCCTCGTACTGGAAAAGAGATAGCAAAGAATACTGCATTCCGTGCGGCTGTCAATCAAGATCCGAAGGTAGATTTCTCATTCTCTATTCCAGATGAGAAAAAAATCTATATCTATAACGAAGAGCACTTTTCATTAGAAATTCCGGTATATTCTGAAACAGGAAAGATTCGTTATGCAACGATTAAGAAAGGATCAAGACAAAGATTCCCAAATGTTGCAGGTACGGATAATGACTTAGATGTTGAATTTGGATTCACAGCTACAGTAATAAACCGTGCAGAGACAACGGGAGTAACATCTGATGCGAGTCAAGCGAATCCTGCGAAAATCGTCATTACGGGTCGACCGAATGACATACTAAAAAAACATAGGGATTACACAAAACAAGAAAACCAAACATTAAATGTTGGTACTCGTTATATTCAGGTAGTTGATGATCAAGGTAGAGAGAATCTTAAAAAAGGTGATAGTATTGCAGACCCAGGATATTTCTACTTAGTATTAAAATCACAAGCGAAAAAGTATGCATTAAGATCTCAGGGTACTGATGAGAAAATTTCTGTAAGTAGTTTAACTAACCCAACAGCGGAAGATTTAAAGAAAATTAAAGATAGTATTCAATTAGAATATTCAACAACAAATGAAGATGCAAGGTTTGCAGATAAACGTGGAACTTTAGTAGAACATCCTGAGGATGTTATTCAATCGGTTAATATCGTTGGAAATAATATTGTTGTTACATTTACAGACGGTTCTACGAAGACAAAACCGGTAAGTGAAATTGTACAAAAAAATATTCCGCCGGTTGTTAATCTACCGTATTCAAACGAAGCGAACAGAAATATTTATATATATTCTGGTGAAGAAACAGACCTAACATTTACTGCAACGGATGAATCTAAAATTAAAGATCTAAAACTTCGTGGTCCTGGTGATATTAACTACAATAATGCAACTAGTTTTGGGTTAGCAGTAGGGAATATTGTTGATAGTGCAGTAACTAGTGGAGAAGGTTCTGTGTCTGAAGATAAGAAAACAGCAACAATTAAAATGACTGGAACTACTAACTTAGGAGATGGTAAAAAGTGGACAAGTGTTATCGTTGCAAAAGATGACAACAATGGGGAAAGTGCACCTTTTAACGGAAGAATTAATGCAACTACTAATCCTGCAGAACGTCAAAAAATAGCGGGATATGTTGAATTCGTAGTGAAAAACCAAACTAAAAAATATGATATTAAAGCACCTGAAGGTACGGTAAGTGTTATAGATCCTGCGAATGTAACTGCAGAAGAGTTTGAAAAGATTAAAGAAAAAGTAAAAATTGAATACTCTCAAACTAATGATGATGCAAATCTTACAAGTAAGAGAGGGCAAGCTGTAGATAATCAAGCGACAAGAATTTCTACGATTACAAAAGATGCTAATGGAAATCTTGTTGTGACATATAAAGATGGTTCAACTGATACAAAATCCTTATCAGAATATGTAAGTTTAAATAAACAACCTGCAATTGATGCGATTAATACAGCTGCAGACAATAAAATTGCAGAAATTAATTCGAATACAAACGCAACTGCAGAAGAAAAAGCAGCAGCAATCGAAAAAGTTAATGCCGATAAAGCAAAAGCTTTAACAGCGATTAATGATAACTCGGTAACGACAAAAGCTGCATTAGATAATGCGAAAACATCAGGAACAACAGCGATTAGCAATGATAACCCGGTAGTAACTAAGAAAGATACGGCAAAAGCAGCTATCGATACAGCTTTAAGAGAGAAGGAAGCTGCAATTGATGCGAATAATACTCTGACAACAGAAGAGAAGAATGCAGCCAAAGCAGATGCACAGGCAAAAGCGAATGCAGCAAAAACAGCAATCTATAACGCGATAACGAATGCAGCTGTGGACTCAGCGGAAACGGCGGGGACAACGAGTGTAGGTTCAGTAACTCCGACGGCTGTAGCGAAACCAGCAGCTAAGAAAGCTATTGAAGATGCGCTAAATTCGAAAATAGCACAACTTGATGGAAGAAATGATTTAACAACAGAAGAGAAGAATGCAGCCAAAGCAGATGCACAAGCAAGAGCAACGGCAGCCAAAGCAGCTATCGACAATGCGACAACAGATGCAACTGTAGATAGTGCTAAAACATCAGGTGTTGCTGATGTTGAAAGTGTCAATCCACAAGCAAGTCAAAAGAAAACTGATGCGAAAAATGCAGTTGATGAAGCATTAAAAGCAAAAGAAGCAGCTATCGATGCGAATAACGACTTAACAGCGGAAGAGAAAGCAAAAGCTAAGGAAGATGCAAAAGCAAAAGCTGACGCAGCAAAACAAGCGATCGATAACGCGACAACAAACGCAGCGGTAGAACAAGCTAAGGCTGATGGAGCGACATCAGTAGGTTCAGTAACTCCAACAGCGCAAGCGAAGCCAGCGGCTAAAAAAGCAATAGATGATGCACTTAAAGCTAAAAATGATGCGATTGACGCGAACAACGACTTAACAGCGGAAGAGAAAGCGAAAGCTAAGGAAGATGCAAAAGCGAAAGCCGACGCAGCGAAGACTGCGATCGACAATGCGACAACAAACGCAGCGGTAGAACAAGCTAAAACTGATGGAGCAACGAGTGTAGGTTCAGTAAACCCAACAGCACAAGCAAAGCCAGCGGCTAAGAAAGCAATAGATGATGCCCTAAAAGCTAAGAACGATGCGATTGACGCAAACAACGACTTAACAGCGGAAGAGAAAGCAAAAGCTAAGGAAGATGCTAAAGCAAAAGCCGACGCAGCGAAAACAGCGATCGATAACGCGACAACGAACGCAGCGGTAGAACAAGCTAAGGCTGATGGAGCAACAAGTGTAGATTCAGTAAATCCAACGGCGCAAGCAAAGCCAGCGGCTAAAAAAGCGATAGATGATGCCCTTAAAGCTAAGAACGATGCGATTGATGCGAACAACGACTTAACAGCGGAAGAGAAAGCAAAAGCTAAGGAAGATGCGAAAGCAAAAGCCGACGCAGCGAAGACTGCGATTGACAACGCGACAACAAACGCAGCGGTAGAACAAGCTAAGACAGATGGAGCAACATCAGTAGATTCAGTAAATCCAACGCCAGTGGCGAAACCAGCGGCTAAAAAAGCAATAGATGACGCACTTAAGGCTAAGAACGATGCGATTGACGCGAATAACGACTTAACAGCGGAAGAGAAAGCAAAAGCTAAGGAAGATGCGAAAGCAAAAGCCGACGCAGCGAAGACCGCGATTGACAACGCGACAACAAACGCAGCGGTAGACCAAGCTAAAACTGATGGAGCAACATCAGTAGGTTCAGTAAACCCAACGCCAGTGGCAAAACCAGCGGCTAAGAAAGCAATAGATGATGCATTAAAAGCTAAGGAAGCAGCGATTGACGCGAATAACGACTTAACAGCGGAAGAAAAAGCAAAAGCTAAGGAAGATGCGAAAGCAAAAGCTGATGCAGCGAAACAAGCAATCGATAACGCGACAACAAATGCAGCGGTAGAACAAGCTAAAAACGATGGAGCGACATCAGTAAATTCAGTAACTCCAACAGCACAAGCAAAACCAGCAGCTAAGAAAGCAATAGACGATGCACTTAAAGCTAAGAACGATGCGATCGACGCAAACAACGACTTAACAGCGGAAGAGAAAGTAAAAGCTAAGGAAGACGCGAAGGCAAAAGCAGACGCAGCGAAGACTGCAATTGACAATGCGACGACAAACGCAGCGGTAGACCAAGCTAAAACTGATGGAGCAACAAGTGTAAGTTCAGTAAACCCAACGCCAGTGGCAAAACCAGCAGCTAAAAAAGCAATAGATGATGCCCTAAAAGCTAAGAATGACGCAATCGATGCAAACAACGACTTAACAGCGGAAGAAAAAGCAAAAGCTAAGGAAGATGCTAAAGCAAAAGCAGATGCAGCAAAACAAGCAATCGACAACGCAACAACAAATGATGCAGTAACACAAGCTAAGGCTAACGGAACAACAGAAGTAAACAACGTAAATCCAATGCCAGTAGCGAAACCAGCGGCTAAAAAAGCGATAGACGATGCACTAAAAGCTAAGAATGACGCAATCGATGCAAACAACGACTTAACAGCGGAAGAAAAAGCAAAAGCTAAGGAAGATGCTAAAGCAAAAGCAGATGCAGCAAAACAAGCGATCGATAACGCGACAACAAATGATGCAGTAACTCAAGCTAAAACTGATGGAGCAACATCAGTAGATTCAGTAAATCCAACGCCAGTGGCGAAACCAGCGGCTAAAAAAGCAATAGACGATGCACTTAAAGCTAAAAACGACGCGATCGATGCGAATAACGACTTAACAGCGGAAGAAAAAACTGCGGCTAAAGCAGATGCAAAAGCGAAAGCCGATGCAGCGAAACAAGCAATCGACAACGCTACTACAAATGATGCAGTAACACAAGCAAAAACTGATGGAGCAACATCAGTAGGTTCAGTAAACCCAACGCCAGTGGCAAAACCAGCAGCTAAAAAAGCAATAGATGATGCCCTAAAAGCTAAAAATGATGCGATTGACGCGAACAACGACTTAACAGCGGAAGAGAAAGCAAAGGCTAAGGAAGATGCAAAAGCAAAAGCTGATGCAGCGAAAACAGCAATCGATAACGCGACAACAAATGCAGGAGTGGAACAAGCTAAGGCTAATGGAACAACAGAAGTAAACAATGTAAATCCAACACCAGTGGCAAAACCAGCGGCTAAAAAAGCGATAGAAGACGCGTTAGCTGATAAGATCAAAGCAATCGACGCAAACAATGACTTAACAGATGAAGAGAAAACCGCAGCGAAAGCTGATGCGAAAGCAAAAGCCGACGCAGCGAAACAAGCGATCGACAACGCAACAACAAACGCGGCTGTAGACCAAGCTAAGGCTAACGGAACAACAGAAGTAAACAATGTAAATCCAACGCCAGTAGCGAAACCAGCGGCTAAGAAAGCAGTAGAAGACGCATTAAAAGCTAAGAACGATGCGATTGATGCGAACAACAACTTAACAGATGAAGAGAAAGCAAAAGCTAAGGAAGATGCTAAGGCGAAAGCAGACGCAGCGAAGACTGCGATTGACAATACGACAACAAACGCAGGAGTGGAACAAGCTAAGGCTAACGGAACAACAGGAGTAAACAATGTAAATCCAACTCCAG